>CAZQDO010000292.1:7194-7595 GCA_964592085.1 uncultured Anaerolineae bacterium
GAGAGCTTCCCCGCAGCAGATACGGCTGCAGTATGGTCGCTCCTCGTTCCTCGACCCAGCGCATGGCGGCTTCCATGTTGCCCTGTATGACCCAAAGCCGCGCTCGGTACAAAGCCACCATCAGGTCATCCAATTCGGTGAACTCGGATTTTATGGCGAGCTGCTCTGCCGTTCGGATCGCCCCAAGAGCACCCTCCATGTCACCCTGGGCCTGTCTGACCCGCGCCAGACCGACGTAGCCATCAAGGGCACCAATCTCGCTCCATCGTCTGGTCAGTTCGATACCTTCTACGAGGTAGCGCGTCGCGGTTTCGAGATCGTTCCACTCTCGCCATAGATCGCCCAGTCCCATCATGGCCTCACCCGCAATGGGCAGATCCCGGCCCCACTTATCGGTGGCT
>CAZQDO010000293.1:0-7579 GCA_964592085.1 uncultured Anaerolineae bacterium
CCACCAGTTGCGTGTCGGCAGGGCGCAGGTCCTCGGTCACTTCGTAGGCCGCCTCGCGGCTGACGGTGCCGTAGGTTTTTCCGATGCCACTGCACGGCACAATGACCACTTTCCGCCTGTCCTCACTCATAGCCTCTTGGCCTCCTCTTCGGCTTCCCGCTTCATCAGCAGAAAGTAAGCCTGGGCGTCGAGCAGACGAGTGCGATCAGACTCCCAGGCACTGACCTCGATCACGGCCAGCCAGCCCTCGCCATACGGATCCTGGTTAATGACTTCGGGCATGATCTCCAGGGCCGGGTTGACTTCTACCACCCTACCGGTCACGGGCGACGCCAGGCCGACGTCGGCCTTGATGGTCTCGATCACGGCCAGTTCGTCGTCGAAGGCCAGCGCCGTGCCTTCTGGCTTGACTTCGGCGAAGGCGACATCGCCGCTACGCTGCTGCAGGTAATCCGAGAGGCCAATCCGAACACGATTCCCCTCGGCCTGCGCCCACACTCCTTCACTGTGGTAATAGCGATCGGCGGCGACTCTGAATATGAATTTGTCTACTGTCGTTTCAAGGAACTCAGACATGATGGTCTCCCTTCTCAGCGAGAGTGAAAATTATGGGGCGGGCCAGGTACGCGTGGGGGGGTTCCATGCTGGGCGGGGGTTTGGTTGGGGGGGGGGTGGGTGGTCCAGGCCAGGTCATCGGCGGTGGCGCCCACCTGCACCGCCAGCGCGCCTTCCGCAATCAAATCGGTGACGTGCGGCCCCATCAGGTGAACGCCCAGCACCCGCCCATTGTCAGCCTCGCACACCAGCTTAACCAGCCCTTCGGTCTCGCCCAGGATTTGGGCGCGGGGATTGGCCGAAAACGGGAACCTTGTTACCTTGACGTCCGCTCCCTGGGCGCGGGCTTCGGCTTCGGTCAGGCCGACGCTGGCAACTTCGGGACGGGTGAAGATCACGTTGGGCAGCGAACGATAATCCACAGCCTGCCTGCCGCCAGTCACGTTCTCGGCCACCACCCGGCCATCCACCATCGCCTTGTGGGCCAGCATCATCCCACCCACGGCGTCGCCAATGGCCCACACGTTGGGTAGATTCGTCCTCAGATATTCGTCCACAGCAATGGCGCGGCCATTCATCTTCACGCCAAGTTCGGCCAGACCCAGGCCCCTGGTATTCGGCCATCGGCCCACGGCGACCAGCACGCGCTCGCCCTCGACCATGCCTTCACCCTTGGCTCCGGCGAAGATGACGCGCAACCCACTCCCAGCGGGTTCAATCGTCTGCACCGTTGCCCCGGTGTGAATGGTCATCCCCCGCCGCTGTAGGATGGCTGCCAGCCGCCTGGCGAGCGCTTCGTCTGTTCCGCCAGGCAACAGTGTGGGCATCATTTCAAGAACGGTCACCCGACTGCCTAACGCCTCGTAGATACAGGCGAACTCCAGCCCGATCACACCCCCACCGATGACAATCAAGTGCGCCGGAACCTCGCTGATGTCCAGCGCCTCCGTGCTGGTCATCACACCGGGCAATTCCAGGCCGGGGATGGGCGGTCGAGCTGGAACTGAGCCTAGTGCAAGGACCACCTGCCGGGCTGAGACCTCCACCGCCTCACCCGCGGAATCGGTGACGCGCAGCGTGTCCGGGCGGACGAGGCGTCCCTCACCCTGCAACAGCGTGACCTTGCGCCCGCTCAGCAATTGTTCCACGCCGCCCACCAGCCTGTCCACAGCAGCCTGCTTGTAGGCCATCAACAGCGGCAGGTCAGGCAGGGCGCTGGCAATGGAAACGCCAAACTCACTGGCCCGCCGGGCCTTGAGCAGCAGTTCGGTGGAAGTGGTCAGGGCTTTGGTGGGGATGCAGCCAACGTTCAGACACGTCCCGCCCACGCGATCCTTTTCGATAAGCGCTACGCGGACCCCGAGCTGGGCAGCCCGCAGTGCAGCCACGTAGCCACCCGGCCCTGCGCCCAGGATGGCAAGATCATAAAGGTCAGCCAAGTTGCCCGCCATCTGCTTTCACACCTTTTTTCTCGCACTCTATACACAAGTCAGTGGATCGGTTAGTGGAGTAGACCAGCCCGCAGCCGGGGCAGGTGACCTGGCGCAGGCTGCTCTTCTTCTGCAAACGCGGCCGCAACTCCGGCGGCAACGCTGCAAAGCCATCTTTCATGCAGGGACATTGCACCGGCCGACTCTCCGAGTTTTTTGATCCTGTCATTGAGCTTGACCTCCTGTCACGATGGAGTCTTTTATCCCTCCCAGGGTTCGGTGTGGATCACCACCCGCTCCAAGCCGGCGATCTTCTCCCGCAACTGGATTTCTAGCTGAGTGCCGATGCGGTGGGCTTCCATCAGGGAAACCTCACCGGGCAGGTGGCAGTGCATAGAGACAGCCCATCCCCCATCGCTCCGACGCACTTGAACCTGATGACATGCCTGAGCGTCGAGAACCTCATTCGTCACCTGTTGTACCATCTGGCTCACCTGGGATTCTTCCAGGCCGGAGTCCAACGCCTGGGTCAATTGCCCCCTGGGCTCAATGTGGGTGGTCAGTTCAGCCAGATGAGGGACCTCCGCCCGAGCCCGCTTCTCCAACGAGGAGGCCAATGCGTGGGCCTCATGCAAAGAGAGGTCGCCATCAGCTTCCAGGTGCACTTCCACGACGTAGCCAGCGTCGTCACTCACTTCGTAAGCCCACACATCGTGAACCCCCACACCTAGCCCGTCGGCCAACTGACGAAGTTTAACGGCAATATCCCCCCAGGCTCTTTCTTCTGGGACGGACCCGGCTGGCTCCACATGAATCACCACGTCCTGAACGTCTGGACGGCGCTCGCGTAGCCGCCGTTGCACCTCGTGGGCGATGGCGTGGGATTGTTCGGTGCTCATGCCCGGGTCCACCCGGAGATGCAGGTCGGCGTACACCGCCCCTTCGTGTCCTCGACTTCGCACCTTATGACAGGAGATGACCCCTGGCACCGACTGGACGATCTGTTCCACCTGGTCGGCCGACATGACCACCTGATCCATCAGGGTGGGAGAGCTTTCGCGGATGATGTCTATCCCGATCTTGGCGATGACCAGGGAGATGCCCAAAGCCAGGAGGGGGTCGGCCACGGGATAGCCCAGGCGCACGGCGATCAGCCCGCCCATCACGGAGAGGGAAACGAAGATGTCGGCGCGAGTATGCATGGCATCCGCCACTAACACGTCACTCTGCAAGCGGCGGCCCGCCTTCAGCTCGTACCACACCACCGTCATGTGAACAACGATGCTCACTATCAGCGCGCCAAAGCTCCAGACGTTGACCTCGGCCTGGATGAGGGAAGGGTCACGCAGCCGCTCCACCGCGCTCTTGATCAACTCCCAGGTGGTTAGAAAGAGCAGAGACGAGATGATCAGCGCGGTCATCGTTTCCGCCTTGCGGTGTCCGTAGGGATGGTCCTCGTCGGCAGGCCGAGCCGCCAGGTAGATCCCTACCAGGCCGATCACGTTGGAGGCAGCATCGAAGACCGAGTCGAAACCGTCAGCGAGCAGGCTCAGGGAGCCGGTCCAATAGCCGACGACTAACTTGGCGACGGTGGCTATCAGGTTGAGTCCCAGCGTAATCCACAGGACACGCCGGATGGCAGCAAAGTTTTTCATCAATATCCTCCAGGGTAAGGAAATAGTATCAAGCCGCAACACCCTCCAGAGCAGCGAGGGCTTGGCGAGCCAGGTTCAACTGATCGTGACGGATGGCGGCCAGGAGGTCCAGCACCTGAAATACCCGCTCGTCATAAACGCGATACTGGATTCTCATTCCTTCCCGCCGGCCAACCACCAGGTTCGCATCCCTTAGTGCTGCCAGGTGCTGTGAGATGTTGGCTTGACTGGCCCCCAGCTCTGGTTCCATCTCACAGACACACCGCTCGCCTCCCCGCAGCATCTCCAGAATAGCGATGCGGGTAGGGTGAGCGAACGCCTTGGCAGTTTTGGCCTGTAACCTATGAGCGTGAGTATCCATCACTCCACCTGCCTTTTCTCAACTATATTAGAATAATCGAATATCATTATAGCTAATATCGCGGATTTGTCAAATCAAAAAACCCCTCGCCTGCCGAATGGCATTTGAGGGGTATCTATCTCTGCCCGTCCAGGTCAGACCCCGGCTATCGGCAGAGTGAAAGTGAAAGTGGTACCCTGCCCCACCTGACTCTCCACGGTAATCTGCCCACCGTGAGCCTCTACCAGTTGCTTGGCGATAGACAATCCCAGCCCCGTCCCCCCGGTGGCCCGCGACCGAGATTTGGCGGCCCGATAGAAGCGTTCGAAGACATAGGGTAAGTGTTCGGGGGAAATACCCTTCCCGGTGTCACTAACGCTAAACTCAGCCTCCGATTGCCTCGCCTGGGCCGCGATGACGACCTTGCCGTCTGAGGGTGTGTGAGTCAAAGCATTGCTCAACAGATTACCCAATACCTGCCCGATTCGCTGATGATCCACGTCCACCAGGGGCAGATCCGCGGGCAGGTCAACCTGCAAAGCGATCCCTTTGGCTGTAGCCTGGGCGCGAGCAGCCTCCGTGGCCTTGTTCACTACGTCGGACGGAGCCACCGGCCGGCGCTCCAGCCTGAGCTGTCCCGCCTCAGCCAGGGATAATTCCTGCAAGTCGTCCACCAGGCGGTTGAGGAGCATGGCCTCTTCGTGGAGGGAGCCAATGACTTCCGGCTTCGGTTCAATTATCCCATCCTGCACGGCCTCCAGATAGCCGCGGATGTTGGACAGGGGGGTGCGCAGCTCGTGGGCCACGTCGCTCACCATGTTGCGGCGCAGCTCTTCCAGACGGGTCAGCCCGTTGGCCATGGCGTTGAAGGCCTGGGCCAACTCACCGATCTCGTCCTCGGATTGCACTTCCACCCGCTGGCTGAGATCGCCCCTCTCCATCCGCCGGGCGGCGGCGGTCAGGGCTTCCACCGGCCCCAGGATGGGACGCGACAGGCCCACCGTGAGGAGCACAGCAGCCAGACCAGCAACCCCAGCCGCCAACAACAAGGCGCGGTTGATGGCGGTCAAGAACGCCTCCCTCTGAGGATCGTCAGCCGGGCCTAGCGGATTGGTGTAGACAACACCCACCGGCGGCGCCCCACGAAGACCGATAAAAGCAACCGGCTCAGCCCAGTATTGCCCCACAGTCTGTCCCACCAGCTTATTTGCGGAGTCGGCGATGATCTGCCCTTCCCCATCGGCCAGGACAACCCGCTCCCCCGTGATCTGCCCCAGTTGCTCAACCCAAGGCTGGACGTCAGACCAGCTTCGGTTCTGCGTGTAGTACCAGGCCAAAGACACCTCGACCCCCTCGCGGTGTATCCTCCCGCCGCGCTCCACGTAGCGCTGGAACTCACCGGTGGTGGCCCTGCTGGCTAAGAAGGCCACCACCCCCACAGCCACTACGATCACCACGATCAACGCCACGAGCACCCGAAAGCGAAAACTATGGAACATCTCAGTCCTCAGCGAACTTGTAGCCCACGCCGTACACCGTCTTGATGTAGGTCGGGTTCTTACGGTCCGGCTCAATCTTTCGGCGCAGGTTCATCACGTGGACATCTATGGTGCGCTCGAACCCCTCGAAGTCGTAGCCGAAGACCCGGTCCAGCAGCTCCAGCCGACTGAAGGCCCGCCCCGGCTCCCTGATGAGCACCTCCAGCAGCTTGAACTCGGTGGGGGTGAGGCTCACGGGATTACCTTGCACCTGAACCTGGTGGCGAACGAAGTCCACCAGTAAAGCATCGAAGCGCACCTCTGAGGGTCCCTCGTACTCTTCTTCGCCGACTCGACGCAGCACCGCCCGCACCCTGGCCAATAACTCTCGGGGGCTGAAGGGTTTGGTCACGTAGTCGTCAGCCCCCAGGTCCAGCCCGATAAGCTTGTCCGTTTCGGTGGTCTTGGCCGTGAGCATGATGATGGGCACCTTGTTGCCCTCGCCCCGCAGGATGCGGCAGACGTCGAGCCCATCCATGCCCGGCAACATGAGGTCCAGCACCATCAGGTCCGGCTGCCTCTGACGAGCCAGCTCCAGAGCCTGCAAGCCATCGTAAGCCGCCGACACCTGGTAGCCATCCTTCTCCAGGTATAGCTTGACCAGGTCTACTGTTTTCTTGTCATCGTCCACCACCAGGATCTTCGTTCTAGCCATTGTCCCACCACGAAGCATTGCTTACCAACATGCTGATATTATAGCAGAGAGCGGCAGAGATTCAAGCCGGTCGCCCTCTTGGCTCTCATCCCGTCGCCGGGCGTTCGCCTAACGTGACCTGAATACGCTGCTGGCGACCGTTTCGTAGCACGGTCAACGTCACCTTCTGTCCCACCGACTTGTCGGCCAGGTAGACGATGAGGTCGTCCATGTCCTGCACCGACACGCCATCTATGACCACGATGACGTCGCCACCGGTGGCCATGAGTGTGCCCCCAAGCCTCACCTGGCGGTTACCACCTTGTAACCCGGCCTTGGCCGCCGGCCCATCCTGAACCGCTGTCTGCACCAGCACCCCTTGCTCCACCGACAAGCCCAACTCCTCGGCGAGGAGGGGAGTGATGCTCGTTCCCTGGATGCCCAGCCATGGGTCGGCGTAGCGACCCGTGGCTACGAGGGGGGGCACCACGCGCTTGACAGTGTTCACCGGCACGGCAAAGCCCACACCGGCGTTGGTGCCACTGTTGGAGTAGATCAGGGTCGTCACACCGATGACCCGACCGTAGGAATCCAGCAGCGGGCCGCCAGAGTTGCCGGGATTGATGGCTGCGTCGGTCTGAACGAGCTGCGGCAACGAGAAGCCACTCTCCTGTTTCACCACCCGCCCCAGGCCACTGACGATGCCCGTGGTCATGGTCTGCTCGAAACCGAAGGGATTGCCGATGGCGATGGCTCGCTGCCCCACGCGCAGTGCATCCGAGTCGCCCAGCTCCACCGGATGCAGGCGGCTGGCGGGCACGTCTACTTTGATCACCGCCAGGTCACTGTCTGAGTCGGTGCCTACCAGTTCGGCCTCGACGGTGGTGCCGTCGGCAAAGGTTACCTCAATGCGACGGGCGCTCTCCACGACGTGGTTGTTGGTCACGATGTGCCCCTCGGTGTCCCACACGAAGCCGGATCCGCTGCCACTCCCGGTAAGACCGCTGGTCGTAACGGCGATGTACACCACCGAAGGGCTTACGCGCTCGTAGAGCTCGATGAACAATTGCTCCTCGGCATAAGCCAGCGCCAGCGGGTCATCAAGCGCTGGGATAGGTGTGGCTGCTGTCTCCCCTGCATCGGCTTCGACCAGCCCGTCGTCGCGTAACGAGGTAGCACTAGCTGCCACCTCGACCGGAGCAAAAGGTGCAACCGTAGCGACGCTTACCTCCGGCCATTGAGCCATCACGCTCCGGCCCAACAGGGCCAGGACCAGCAGACTTAACCCTAAAGCTACTATTCTTCGTTTCATGTTATTGTCACCATCCCTCGTACTCTCGTATTGTTGCTCTTTCGATCATCAGCGTAAACTTAAGAGCCGAGTCTCAACACATAGTTGACACTTTCACTGGTCGTTTTTAGCTTTC
>CAZQDO010000294.1:0-7525 GCA_964592085.1 uncultured Anaerolineae bacterium
GTAGCCCAGGAACAGAATCATCTGGCAGACATTGGGGATAACGGTGTTCTTCACCCCATGCCTGACGAACCATCAGCCGAACGGTAACTGCACACTTGTCCAGAAGCAGAGCGGGAAGTCTAAGACGCCTCCCGCTTTTGCTTTTTGGGGACTGGACATCGCACTGTATTGCTTGTGATGAGTTCATCTTCCAGACAAAACGGGGAGGGAAGCAACGGTCGCCCGCTTGCTTCCCTCCCGTTAACGATTCCGCTAGCCCTTACGTCAGCCAAGTGGCTCTTATATTATTCCTCTCTGCCAGGCAGGTGGGGGACAACAAACCAGTCGTAGGCGAAGACGCCCAAGACGCCGCCAATCAACGGCGCAGTGACGGGTGGCAACAGCCAGTAGAGACCATCGAAGAGCCCCTTGGTGCCAACGAGTGCCCCGAGGATGCGAGGGCTGAGGTCACGGGCGGGGTTGAGGGAATAGCCGCTGGGGCCGCCCAGGGAGAGGCCGATCGCCAGGATGACGCCTCCTACCACAAACACGCCGAGGTTGTCCTTGAGGCCCAGGTTTTTCTGATCACCGCTGGCCAGGATGGCCATCAACAGCACGGCTGTGCCGAAGATCTCGCAGATGAAGGCGGTAGCCAGCGAGTAGGGAACACCTGCAACGGTTCCTGGCCCGCTGGTCCAGACGTTGGGCAGGCCAGCCACGATCAGCCCGTCCCTGTAGCACAGGTACACGCCCACCGCACCCAGGAAACCGCCCGCAAACTGCGCGATCCAGTAGGGAATAACTTTGCCCCAGGGGAAGCCGCGCTTCACGGCCAGAGCCAGGGTGACGGCCGGGTTGATGTGCGCGCCGGTGACGCCGCCGGTGATGTACACGGCGATGATGACCGCGAAGGCCCATCCAATCGTTATCGTGTTCCAGTTGTAGTTCCCGCGGGGAGCCAGTACGACGTCGGCGACAACGCCGTCACCTAAGAGGATGAGGATGAAGGTCCCGAAGACCTCAGCGATGCACTCCCCCATCAAACTGTCCTTCTTCATTGTTTGCATTCTCCTTTCATGTACTCAGATAAGCCATGCTTACGAAAATCAGTCTTGCTTCCGCTCCTTCTGTTATTTGCCTACATGCGCTCACCTCCTTCCGATCATGAGATCTCCCGGAAAGTCCTTGAAAACGCTCTTAGCCCCCGTCCCCGGGGGCGTCGCCAGGGAAGTCATCCTGCAAAGTCGCCCCGGGGACGGGGCTCCGAGCACTTTCCGGGAAGGCTCTCATTCCCGGGCATCCATCTCACATACCAGTGATGGCCAGCGGTGTTGACATGAGAGTAGTAGCTGGGCTACGAAGCTTCCGCCCGACAAATCGGGCTCAAGAACCCCGGGGGGAGTGTGTCGGAGAATGTGATCTTGAATGGGAGCCTGTTTGAAAATTCCGTACAAATCATGTATAATAGATTGAATATTACCACTGAAAGCACAAAGACAGATATGATTTGTCAACACTGCGGGCGAAAACTCGCGAAATCCCACGGTCACGGCGGTGGATTGAATTGCGGCACTTGTCCATATTAGGTCGCTGGGTTCCATCTGCGCTTGCGACCTAAACGGTAAGAACCTCCCCACTGTAGTGGCCAAACCACGACTCAAGCGTTGGACTGGTGTACCCCCAAAAGGCCACAACCAAAGCATACGAACATCATCTGTTACTGCAATTGTGGCTCTCCAGAAATCGGCGGGGAAGGCCCATAGATGAGCCTTCCCCTGCAACCATTTAGTACATGACCTGCGCCTGTCATTGGGCCTATCGTCGGTGGCGTCATGGGTCAGTACATCACCTATTATACACCTATATCGGTGGACAGAGTTCAGGAAAAGTCCAGAAAAATTCTACAAAAATTCACCATTGTCGACCGGAAATCGAGTTGAGACCGTTGTCAATCCCATATAAGTTCGGAGGCAACTGTGGATTCGGACAAATCTCATCGCGATACCTTTGATCAAAAAGCGCTTCGCCGCGCCTTCAAAGACTGGGATTCGCTCAAGGCGCTGGGGGAGCATCCCCTGGTTAACCTGGCTATTGTCAGAGCCCGTCGTCGGGAGGCCGGCTATACGGACACCCCTGCCGGGCGTGGTCTGGCCGTGCGTGAAATACTACAGGCTGCCCTCGATACGCTCAGGCCAGGTGACGGCCCACCTGATCCTCAGCAAAAAAGCTGGCGACGGTATGTCATCATGGAGGAACAGTTTTTGCACGGCCGCGGCCCAGGGTGGGTTGCAGAACAACTATATATATCGAGGGGAACCTACTACACTGAGCAAAAACGAGCCTTAGAGATATTGGCCGATATTCTTCACGAATGGGAAGAAGATCATCGGCGTGCGGACGTTGCCGACATAGACCGGGCCGAACGTACCCGAGTAGCGACCCAGGTGCCATTTCTGGCACCCCCGCGCCCGGCGCACAACCTGGTCGGCAGAGATGACCTTCTGCACCATCTCAAACAGCGAGTTATCAATGGGAAAGATAGAGCTTTAGTGGCCCTCAGCGGTCTGCCAGGAGTGGGGAAAACTTCTATCGCCATCGAGCTAGCTCACGCCCCTGAGATTCTGGATCATTTTGAGGATGGCGTGCTCTGGGCTGGCCTCGGCCGCCAGCCGGATCTCCTGGCCCTGCTGAGCACGTGGGCGGTGGCTCTTGGCATTTCAGCCGAAGCCATCGCCCGTCGCTCCACGATGCCCGATCGAGCCGCGCTGGTTCACGCGGCCATCGGCCTGCGCCGTATGCTGCTGATCATTGACGATGCCTGGCAAACTGAGGCGGCCCTGGCCTTCAAGGTGGGTGGCCCGAACTGCGCCCACCTCCTCACTACCCGCCTGGTCAGTGTGGCCCTGGATTTTGCCAGCGACAAAGTCACCCCGGTGCGTGAGCTCGAACTGGACGATGGACTCGACCTGCTGGCGCAGTTGTCGCCGCGCGCCGTCGCGGAAGAGCCGGACGAGGCCAGGGCTTTGGTTCAATCGGTGGGGGGCTTGCCGCTGGCCCTGGTGCTGATGGGCCGCTATCTCCAGAAGCAAAGTTACAGCGTGCAATCGCGTCGCTTGCGCGACGCGCTGACCAGGTTGCAGGCAACCGAGACGCGGTTGCAGTTGGCCCAACCCCAACCCCCGCTAGAACCACGTCCCGACCTGCCGCCCAATACACCCCTGTCGTTACAGGTGGTCATCGGCCTCAGCGATACGGCGTTGGACGCCACGGCGCACCGTGCACTGGTGGACCTGTCGCTGTTTGCCCCCAAGCTTAACACCTTTTCGGAAGAGGTCGCGCTGGCAGTGATCGCGGCGCCGGCAGAGGTGCTCGATACGCTGGTGGATCACGGGCTGGTGGAAAGCGTCGCTCCGGATCGCTATGCCCCCAGGACCTTGCCCGAGGCCACGCCCCGGTTGCAGGGGCATGTGAAGATCGCCGCTCCGGATCGCTATACCCCCAGGACCTTGCCCGAGTCCACGCCCTTTTACTTTCGGCGGCATGTGAAAATCGCCGCTCCGAATCGCTATACCCTGCACCAGACCATTGCCGATTACGCTAGCTTGCAAATCGCCGATCCTGCCGCCCCCGCGCGCCTAGTGAGCTACTTCACACAATATGTGGACGCCCACGCCGCCGACTACCAGGCGCTGGACTGGGAACTCAACAACATCCTGACGGCGCTTGAAACCGCTTTCAGGACCAATCAGTACGATAAGCTGATCCAGATGGTCAATGCCCTCTACACCTTTCTGGAGATCCGCGGGTTGTATCAGATAAGCGAGCGGCATCTTTGCCGGGCCTACACTGCCGCCAAAGCCATCGGGGACGTGGACAACCAGGCAACGATTCTAAATCTGCTGGGCGATTTAGAGGTCAAGCGGGGACAGTTCAAGAGTGCGCAAGCGTTTCTCCAGCAAAGCATTGACCTGGCCCGGGCGACGCAATGGCGCCAACTGGAGGCAGACAGGTTGTTTCAACTGGGCCTTGCCTTGTCGTACATGGGCGACCGTCACGACGGAAAAGCTGCTCTGGAACAGGCGTTGCTCATTGAACGGGAACTGGACAACCGACAGGGTGAGGGGGACGCGCTCTGCGCTCTTGGTTCCACCCTCGAAGGGTTGTGTGACTATGATCGGGCCATAGACTACCTGGAGCAGGCGCTGCACGTCTGCCGCGAAAGCGGCAACCGGCGCGGTGAAGGCTGGACACATTACAACTTTTGCACGGTATACCTGCCGATGGGTGACTTTGCCCAGGCCCAAGCTCACGCTGTGCAAAGCCAACCCATCTTCCGAGAGCTTGGTGACTGGCGCAGTGAAGGCTGGCTAATCTACCAATTCGGGCGGCTCTTCCGTCAGCTAGGGCGCTACGACGAGGCCAGGACCTCCTTTTCACAGGCGCTGCAGGTCTTGCACGAGATTGGAGATCAGATGGGACGAGGCTTTGCCATCTACAATCTGGGCCTCGTGGCCGGTGAACTGGGCGATGATGCCGCAGCCGTTGCTTATTTTGAGCAGGCCCTTCCCATCTTCCAAGAGATCGAATGTCGGGTGGGCGAGAGTTGTGTCCACTACAGCCTCGGCGTCAGGTTAAGAAGGCTAGGTGATGATTCTGTCGCCAGGCCCTACCTTGAGCGGGCGCTGCAGATCAACCAGAACTCGAACTCCATCCGGGCCGATAGCGAGACGCTCGCTAACCTGGGACTGGTCTGCCTTCACATGGGCGATAACCAAACGGCCCTGGAATACGGCCAGCAAGCGGTGAGCCTCGCCCAGCAGATTAACGCCCACCCCACTCAAGCCTATGCCTTGACGTTCCTCGGCCATATCCTGGCTGGCCTGGGCCGTCTGGATGAAGCTGTCACCGCCTACCAGCACGCCATAACCCTGCGGCAGGAACTGGACCAGCCGCACCTGGCCACCGAGCCTCTGGCCAGTCTGGCTCAAGTCCGCCTGACCCAACAGAACCTTCCCCAGGCCAAGGCCCTGGTCGAGGAGATTCTGAATCATCTGGATGCCAACACCGCTTCAAACGGCACGGGGTACGGCCTGGCCGGAACCGACAATCCCGCTCAAATTCACCAGATCTGCTACCGTGTTTTGCAAGCTAATGGCGACCCGCGCGCCGAGGTCTTTGGACATGGGGAGTAATCCGGGTCAGTCTACGTTTTTACCATCCCCGTCGTCGCAGAAGCACTCGAAGCTTTCAAGTGAGAGACAATGAAAGTCACCAGGTCAAGCGAGGATATGCTGCATATCCGGCCTGTGCGTGAAGCCATGCTGCTGATTCTGCCCGGCCTGTTCCTTGGGTTGTTTTGCTTCACGATGTTCTTCTTCGTCGGGCAGACCGGTCAGTTGAGCTGTGAGCGTGTCGAATTGGGTCACGTTCAATGTGAACTGCGCAGGACGCTGCTCGGCATCCCCTGGGGCACCCATTCGATACCGGATTTGCAGGGTGCCCGGGTACAGACCCACGAGAGTACGACCGGCGACACCTACGAGGTGATGCTAGTCACCGGGGCAGGAGAAGACTCGTTGACCGGCCATTCCAGTTCAGGGTATGAAGAGAAGCAGCGCATCGCCCAGCAGATCAATGGTTTCCTGGACGATCCCGGTCAACCGTCGCTTATGGTCAGGCAAAGCGGACTCTCTGGAGCCATCGTGAGCGCCCTTCTGACGATCACTGGTTTGTTGGTCTTCACGGGAGGGCTTCGGACGTACAACACGACCTGGACGTTCGATCGGCGGCGGGGCGTCTTCACCCATCGTCAAGGTCGTCTCCTCGGCGCGAAGGTAGTGAGGTATCCGCTGCATGAGATAGCCGAGGTGGGTTTGGGCGTCTTCAGTGACATGGAGGGCAGTCGCATCTATCGCATCGTTCTGCGCACTACGAGTGGGGATGAACTTCCGATGACGTCGCAGTATTACTTCTGGCATCGTCACCTGAAAGAGACGGTCGTCACTATGCGGGAGTTTCTGAGCCAATGATGGGCGCGCGCCTAACAAGTCGTTCCGCGCTTCGTTCGCCCAAAGCGTGGGGGATAAACTGCTAGCTGAGGACTACATCATCAAAAGTTGGAGGGTTATCTCGATGAAGGCACTGATCGTCTACGATTCGTTCTTTGGTAATACAGAACAGATAGCTCAGGCGATGGGCCATGCTCTTGGTTCCCCAGAGGATGTCGAGGTGCTTCGGGTAAGTGATGTGAAGCCAGAACAATTGACAGGAGCAGCGCTGCTAGTCGTCGGCTCTCCTACCCGGGGATTCAGACCAACGCCAGCCATCAGCAACCTTCTGAAAAGTATTCCCAAGAATGGTCTCAAAGGGGTCAAGGTAGCGGCATTCGATACCAGGTTTACAATGGATGAAATAGAATCGTCCGTATTCATCTTGCGCATCCTGGTAAAGCGATTTGGCTATGCCGCCAAGCCTATCGCAGACAGACTGAAGAAAAAAGGAGGCGAACTGATCATGCCTCCTGAGGGGTTCTTTGTAGAAGGGACGGAAGGTCCACTGAAAGAAGGCGAGCTTGAACGAGCGGCGGATTGGGCTCAGCGACTCATTATTTCCTCGTAAATGTCCTCGCCCGTTTGATCGGTGATCCAACTTGTGGCCAGACGAAGGTCTTGCCTGAAGCCTTCCTCCAACGAAATGCCCGTAGCCTCTTTAACCAGGTGGATGGCTTTAGCGGCGTAGGTGATGACGTAGCGAGTCTCCAGGCGGCTCAAGTCCTCGAAGAAAAAGCCACAGCTCGTGTACATGGCCTGGCGACAGGCTTGGGCCTCTAGCAAGGTCAATATGCGCTTCGTTTGTTCCTCGGTGAGCTTGGCGGCGGCTTGCTCACTCAAGAAGGCTTTCCCCTCCATCTCCCCCAGCACCACCCGGATGTAGCCATTCCGCAATTGCCAGGGGTCAACCACCCACCTCTCGACCTCGTCCTGATAAAGAGCGTCTATCTCCTGGGCCAGCCGGTCCATAGCCCCTCGCAAAGCGCGCTTCCACCTGCTCTCGCCCTGCGTGCAAGTGCATCCCTCCCGCCAACGAGCCGCGCCATGGCCACAGCTCCACGAGGTGCCCTCTATGATCTCGATCTCTGTCTCAGGTGGATGCTCCTGCAAATAGCGGGGCAGGAAGGTCACCTCGTAACCCGCTCTGGGTGCCGTCTCACGCAGCAGGTGGTGTAGAAAGTGCTCCCCTCCCCGATGATGATGGCCAAAGGTCTCACCATCTGTGGCCATCAGGTGCAGCCCCTCACCGCCTGACAAACAGTTCCCGGCAAAGTCTCTGGCACTATGGGTCAACTGCGAGTCAAAAGCCAGGTGATTGGAGAGGGCTTCATCTCTGAAAAAGACGGCCACCTCTCGACCGAGCGGCAGTCGCACCCTGTAAGGTCCGGCGCCATCAAGGTGGCCTCTTGCCTGGTGGGGAGAGAGGATGGTGAAGGCAATGCCCTGGAGAGCCAATACTTCCAGGGTTTTCTTATATAATGATATCTGTGGTATCG
>CAZQDO010000295.1:0-7440 GCA_964592085.1 uncultured Anaerolineae bacterium
CACGAAAATCGGAGTCTGTAACCAGCAAGTAAATCGTCCTTTGCAAGTCTTTCATCTCAGCTTCCTCCTTTGGGATTTGGTCCCTTGTCATTGGTCATTGACAACTTCTCCAAACATTTCCTCAGAGTTTCCGAATCCAGCTCCTCCTTCTCGATGAAGAGATCGGCTCCAGCCTCGATGCTTCGCTTTGGGAACTCAGCGTTATCGTAAGCGGTTATGACGATAACCTTGGTCTGGGGCGCTATCTTCTTGATGCGTCGAGTGGCCTCAATGCCGCTCATCCCTGGCATCACGATGTCCATGAGCACGACATCGGGGCGATGTCGCTTTACCAGCTCTATGGTTTCCAGTCCGTTTCTGGCCTCAGCAACGATTGAGGTCCAAGGGATGGCGTGGGTCATCTCTTGCATTTTTTGGCGGAAGGAGGCTTGATCGTCGGCTACCAGGATACGCAGCTCTTTCATTGCTCATCAGAGGTGTTAAGGGCTACACTGTTGGCACTGATAACTCCAAGGAAGTGTTCAGTAGTACGAAAGGCTCCCTGCCACCCTGGCGCGATTGAAACCATACACAAACATCCAAATACCCAACGGAATTGTGAGGCAGGAAAAGCCCAGAAGGACGATGATTTCGTTCTGGATTTGGTATAGTGAAGGATTGTTGAGAAGCGATTGACGCAGAGCGGCCAGGGCATGAGTTGTCGGGAGAGCAAGAGCAAGTTTCTGCAGTGGCCGGGGAAAAACTTCAACGGGATAATAGACACCGCTCAAGAAGCCTGTCAGCAGGCTAATAAACCAACTGACCGGGTCGCCCTCCTTCGTGATCATAATGATGCCCGCCGAGACCATGCCGATGCCTGTCATCGAGATGATAGCGAGCACAAAAACGACGAGCGTCGAAGCTATGTTCACACTCAGGTGAAGATCGAACATCAGGATAGCGGTCAAGAGAATGATACCGGTCGTCACTGACGTCATCAGGAAGCTCCAGAGGGCTGAATACAGAAGGATCAGTGGGAGTGGTGTCTTTGACATGAGAAGGAGTTCCAGCGTGCCCATGTTTTGCTCACTGCGGATCGCCCGGCTAAATGACCGATGTGCCACTGAAATAAAGCTTTGAAAGATCACACCGATGAGCAAAAAAGCCATGTAGTTGCCCCCGTATCTTTCCAACAATGGATGGTTCTGCTGAAATCCGACGAGCTTGGCCAGAAAGTAGAACGAAGCGACTGTGATCAACGTGTTGAGCAATTGCAGAGCCAAAGCTATCGGATAGCTTGAGATGGTCAGGAAACCACGTTTGATAAACGCTATGGGCTGGTACATCCTGAACTCCTTGTAAGCTCGACGAATACATCCTCGAGCGACGGTTCATCGACCTGGATCGTCTCTACGTCCATTCCCGTCTCGACGATGGTACGCAATACCTGGTTGATCACGACTTTGCCTGAGGGAGAGAAAATCTCGATGTCCAGGCCATTCTGCCTGATGCGACCCCCACCGTCGACATGCCTGGCAAGGGCATACATACCAGGAGCATTCGGCGTCGAGAGGCGAATTCTGATCTTACGGCCCTGAATAATCTGGCGTAAGGTTGGCATATCACCTATGGCCATCAGTTGACCGTGGTTCATGACGCCGAACAGGTCACAAAGTTGCTCTGCTTCATACATGTTGTGCGTGACGAGCAAAATGGTCTTCCCTTTCTGTTTCAGATCTCGAATGGTGGCTCGGATCGTTTGGGCAGCAAAAGGGTCGAGACTTGAGGTAGGTTCATCGAGCAACAGGACTGGCGGGTCCATGAGCAGGGCTCGAGCGAGGTCGAGCTTGCGCTTCATGCCGGTTGAGTATTTCATAAAGGCCACATCTTTTGCGTCCGTAAGATCGAGCCGTGCGAGAAGATCGGCGATTCTTTGTTCAGCCTCTCGACCCGCCAGACCCTGCAACGCGGCGAAAAACTCCAGGTTCTGCCACCCAGAGAGACGCCAGTAGAACGATCGCTCCCCACCTACGCTCAGCCCGATCGCCGCTCTCACCTTGCGCGCTTCGGTCGTGATATCGAACCCGTAGACGGTCGCTATTCCAGAAGTCGGCGTAATCAATGTCGCCAATACTTTGACCAGCGTCGTCTTCCCGGCGCCGTTCGGGCCAATCAAACCGAATACCGTTCCCTCCGGAATTTCCAGATCAACAGCATCCACAGCGCGGATCGCCTGACGCTCCGAAATCCGCTCTTGCCGCCTTCTGAGTCCGAACGAGCGGAACTGGTGTTTGGTGAACACTTTCGTTAATCGCTTGGCAACGATCATTTATCCAGAGGATGCCTCTACTGCTGGATGTGCGACCACGCGCCCCAGGTACGAGAGGTCCACATTCCTGACGAGATGCACAAGGATGACCAGGTACAGCGCGTTGAAGCCGGCAAACAGACAACCAAGAATGGCTGAGAATAGAAAAAGGTCTATCAGCTCAGTCAGACAGACTGTCCGCCGCTTGTTGAGATGCGCCAGGGTGAAGAGCACGGATGTCAGGATGATGGCGCCTGGTGACGTCCCCAGCCGGCTCTGGATTGTTCCTCGCCAGAGACACTCCTCGTATGTGGCGACGAGAAGATAGTGGATGACGACATCAACCCTGGTGGCGTACGTGGCCAGGAGGTCTGGGATCAACCGCAGCATCAAACGAACTGGCTGGAGGGACAGCCGCACGATGCACAACGACATGATAACCAGATTATGGCCAAGAACAAAGCCGAGTACGATGTGCTCTGGCCGGGGAGCCTGCAGGAGGCCGGTATAGCTGCCTGCGAGCATGATCAAACCCAGGCCGAACCAGACCGGGGGGCGACGAAGCGGCAGGAAGATGCTCCCAATCACAGAACTGGTGAAGAGCAGCAAGAGAACGTCAATGATGCACATTTTGCATCGCGCTGTTGTGAGAGAGCTGCCGTGTTGTGCTGTGGTGATAGAGCCGTACCGATTCTCCCAGATGGTGCAGAGTCACATAGGACGAAACAAGCTGTGTGGCTACAGATAGCGCTCCACTCGTCGGAAGGCCACGCTCGAACCCGCCAATAAGCACCCGGCCAGCAGGAGTAACACCAGGCGATTCGCCAGGAACGTTGCAGATGTTGGATAGTACATTGCCTTGAAGAGAAACAGGTATCCAAACCACCCTTGATCTCCATACTTGCGGAGGAGTTGGTGCAAAATCCAGTACGCGCCAGTGAGCATAGCCCCGACGTTGGCGTTGTTGCACGCGAGGCTCAAGCTAAAAGAGAGACTCGTTACGAAGATCGTCGGCGGCAGTGCCACCAGCAACAGGTCCGGGACAGGCAATGGAAGGTAGCAGAGATGCCAGACGAAGGCCAGAGCGACGATCATGCCGATATTGATTGCCAGAACCAACAGGAAGCGGCGTAGGTAGAGCCAGAAAGGCCGCGTGGTCGAGAGGAGGGTGAATTCGAGTGCGCTATGGTCCTGGTCCACCGCCAGGAGATGGGATGTCGTTGCCAGGAGAGTCAGTGACGTCAGAACCTCGAAGAAGCCAATGACTATCCCCCCCTTGTGAGACGGGCCGAGGATGAGAATGAGGGAGATGAAGCCCAGGAGTGCCAGAGCCGTCCCGACAACCGATAGCCGGATGATGCGGAATTCGTAGCCCAATAGGGCGACCGGCGTCGCAGGCAAAGAGCGGAGGATTCTGTGCAGTTGTTCTGTCGGCTGAGGGGGCGTCACGTTGGTTTCTGACCGGGAAGCTCTGCGTTCATCCATACCCGAGTCTCCCTGCGCAATAGAATGTAAAGAAGCACTCCGCTGACGAGGATCAGAAGGCCGATGTGGAGGACTACATCGCTGTTACTCACGACGGGGTAGCCACGTTCGGCAAGGTCGCGAACCCGAGCCTGGAACAGTCTCAGGAAGGCCGTGGCACCACTGAAGTTGATAATTTGCCGGATGGCCGGTCGTGGCACCCAAAACTGAACGGAATCGAGGTACCATACCACGAGATACGGAACGTAGAAAAAACGGGTGTCCCCGGCCAGGGTTGCGGCCATCAGTGCCAGAGTGGAGATCAGGAACATCGAAGGCAGATATACGGTGGCAAATGCCAGGAGGAAAGGGGCTGGCTGGATGGGAGTATGGCCGACGTACCACTGTATCAATGGCGCACCGACGAAGAGCGGGCACACTGCCAGACACAGACCGAAGAGGCTGGCAGCCCACTTGCCCATGGTGTACGCCCTGGGGAATACGCCTGTGGCGCGCAGCAACTCGTCCGTCTGGAGCGTCCGGTCCCGCAAGATGCGGTCAGCGATCAGGAATACCCCCAGACCATTCATCAGGGTCGTCGCTGAGTTAAAGGCCTGCCCCGCCATCCACCAGCTCGACTGGAAAAGCCAACGGTCATGCGGAGAGCTATAGTTCAGCGGCGAGGCCACGAACAGCGCAAAGGCGTTTACGAGGAGCACGACAATCCAATAGCCTGCGCTGCGCAGCCGCATCTTCAACTCGTACCACGTGACGCCCCAGAAACGTTTTCTGTCATCCATGGGAGCCCTCCCTAGTGTGCGGACTCTCTGCTCCTGTATAGTAAAGATAGGCATCTTCCAGCGTAGCCACAGTTGGCTCTGCGCCAGAGGGTGGCTCGTCGGCCAGGAGGCGGAGAGCCAACCCATCTTCCTGCCGTACTACCCCGATAACCTGGTAGCGCCTTTCCATCTCAGAAAGCGCCGTCTCAGGAACTGTCGTAACCCAAACCCTGCCTGCCATACTCTTTGTCAAATGCTGGGGGGAGGCGTGGATCACGACCTGGCCGTTGTGAATGATCGCCATGTCTCGGCAGATGGCTTCGACGTCACCGACGATGTGCGTCGAGAGTATGACGAGACGGTCGCCACTGAGCTCTGAGAGCAGACCACGGAAGCGGGCCCTTTGTTCAGGATCGAGGCCGGCCGTTGGCTCATCCAGGATGAGCAACTGGGGATCGTGGAGAAGCGCCTGGGCGATTCCCACCCGCTGCCGCATCCCGTGAGAGAAGGTGGCTGCCTTTCGGTTGGCGACCTCCAGGAGGTTCACGAGAGATAGGGCCCTCTCTATACGCTGGCGACGCATCCTGGCATCTCGAATGCCGTGTAAGATAGCCAGATAGTCCAGGAACTCCCAGGCGGTGAGATTGGGATACAGGCCAAATTGCTCAGGAAGGTAGCCGAGCATTCGACGGATGGCAGCCTGGTCGGTGCGAACGTCGTAGGTCTTGATGGTCGCAGTGCCTTCAGTCGGTGACAACAGGGTTGCCAGAACCCGCATCAGCGTGGTCTTGCCAGCACCGTTAGGCCCTAGCAGTCCGAAAGGGCTCGTCGTGATCTCCAGATCAACGTTCTGGATACCGACGATATCCGGTGCATAGATCTTGGTCAATCCTGCGGTCGTGATCTGAACAGCACCGCTCATACGGGGGGTGTTATGCATGTGGCCTCGTCTCCTTGCCGTTCCGACAAGCCACGTTGGAGCTCTGTGCCAACCTCCAGCTCCATCTCGGCTGCCTGTTTGTTCTCCTGGAGAGATGCGTAGAGATACAATGCCAGTTCAATTTCCTTGCGATACAGGGAGCAATGCCTGGGGTTTGGCCAGCCGAAGGAGCCATCCTCCTGGGCCACGTCATGGAGGCAATGCCCGCCGCATAGATACCGTGCCCAGCACGAAGCGCATTCTTTCCGCTGCGATACGGTAGTTTCGACGAACTGCTTGTTTGCCTGGATCAGATCGAAAGGCTCAAAGATGTTGCCGAGTTGGAAGGCTTCCATCCCAACAAAGCGGTGGCATGGATAGATATCTCCTTCGGGCGTCACCGTCATCATGCTGCGCCCAACGCCACACGCATAGGCCCGTCTCTCGGCGCGATGAATGCGCGCCAGACAGCGACTGAAACCATGATAACCAAAGGGTTGGCGATCGTGAGCGGCTTTCGGCAGTTCGGCGGCGAGTTGCTCGTATGCCTCACCGATCTTTTGTATATCACTGGAACTCAAAGCGAGCGTTTCATCGTCAGTGGAGACGGGGATGCAGAAGACCCGATCAAACCCCATGGTCTCAAGATGATTACAGATCGTTTTTATGTCAGGATTGGCGTGTGTCACTGTCGCCCGGGCGGTGAGTCGCCTATGGTAGATTTGACGGAGTGTCTTGACACGCTCGGCAACCAGATCATACGAACTCTTGGCTGCGCTCGCATAGCACCGCAGCTTGTCCTGTACGTCTTTCGGACCATCAATACTAACCGTGATGCCGACCTGATGCTGTGCGAAAAAGGCGACGACCCGTTTGGACAACAGTGTCCCGTTGGTCGTAATGCTAAATGACACCTGTTTGCTGCATCTGGCAGCCTGCTGAGTAGCATACTCAATGGCAAACTGAATCACGGAGAAGTTGAGAAGCGGTTCACCACCGAAGAATGTGATGTGGCAGGACTCCTGCTCACCGGATAGCTCGAACAGGACATCAATTGCGTGCCGAGCAGTCGCCTTGTCCATCCGCGACACCCTGCCTCCATAGGGGCCTTGCCCGGCGAAGCAGTACACACAGCGCAGATTACAATCGTGTGCCACGTTCAAGGTCAGGCTGCTGATGGATTGCTGGGGAGCAGGATCCAGCCGTAGTGCATCATCGCATAGCAAGCCCTGCTCCTTGAACGTAGCAAGTTCGCTGAGAGCCTCCACAAGAATGTCGCGTGGATACTGAGAGTTCAGAAGCTCCACGACCTCTTCAGCCGAGTGTGTATTGATATGGTCGAGGAGGTCATACATGACTTCGTCCACCTCGAAGCAATGAGAGGTCGGGACATCCAGAACCAATCGTTTACCGTTGAACTCGAACTTGTGGATTTCCATAAGTTTTACTTCAGAGTGTCAGCAGGGTGGAGATACCTTAGACCGACTTGCTCATTTGATTGGGATGCTTCGTTGGTTAGCGGTCAATGACGCACTGGTCTCTCTCAGAGCAGCCTGCAGCGTAGTCCCACCAGCAGGTATCGATCTGGGGGCACGAGCTATCGTCAACGACGTTGCAGTCGTCAATGGTACAAGCTTTGGTGGGAAGTGGCCGCTCGTCGGGTTTGTTCAGCAGCTTGATATGCTTCATCACATCCTTCATCGCTTATCACCTCCTTCCAGTACGAGAGTGAGGGACACGGTCATGATATTCTCCACCCTGCTTGTCGTGAAACGACTTTGATTTACACAAGCATACCACACCCTCGACCCGAATACAACGGCCAAAAAGCCAGTTCCCATTCTGTCTCTTTGGCCAGGTGTTACCTGGCGTTTCCGCCAGGTACATCCCATAAACAAAAAGGCTCCATCCTCTCCCGGATGAGACCAAGCCAGTTCTCAAATCTTTACCAAACCCCTCCTTGCTCCCTGCACCACCGCCTCAGTTCGAGA
>CAZQDO010000296.1:0-7438 GCA_964592085.1 uncultured Anaerolineae bacterium
CTCACCAACTGCACCGTCAGCGGCAACACGGCAGGCGACGATGGCGGCGGCATCTTCAAACCCGCCTATTGCAAGAACACCATCATCGCCAACAACACCGCCACAGACGAAAGCCCCGATTGCAGCATCCTCTTCTCCTACGGTTACAACCTGGTCGAGGACACCAGCGGCTGCATCATCATCGAGGCTGCCAACCCCGGCACCGACATCACCGGCCAGGACCCCAACCTGGGCCCGCTGCAGGACAACGGCGGCCCCACCAAGACCCACGCCCTGCTGGTTGGCAGCCCGGCCATTGACGCAGCAAGCTGCCAAGACAAGGACGGCAACGACGTGACCCAGGACCAGCGCGGCATCCCTCGCCCGCAGCCCGTTGGCGGGAACTGCGACATCGGGGCGTATGAGACGGCGCAATTCACCCTCACGGTGACCAAGGACGGGAGCGGGGCCGGAACAGTAACCAGCGACCCCGCTGGCATCTTCTGCGGTGAGGACTGCGCAGAGTACTACCTCAAGGACACCCCCGTCACCCTGACAGCCACCCCCGGTGTCAAATCCTACTTCATCGAGTGGGGCGGGGACTGCGATGCCAACGGCCAGGTCACCATGGATGCCGACAAGACCTGCACCGCCACCTTTGGCTATCCCGTGGGCGGCATCGTGGTGCCGGTGAGCAAGCTGGGACTGCTCGTGCCGTGGATGGGGTTGGCGGCCCTGGCTGGCTTTGCGGCCCTGGGGGTTGTGGTGGTGAGGAGGCGTAGGAGCTAGGCTGCCACCTTCAGGGTAAGCGAAAAGAGGTGTGACAAGAAAGCCACCTGTGCCAACTGCACAGGTGGCTTTTCATTGTCCCATCCTCACCTCTCCTTGCCTTTTGCATAGCCTTGAGTATAATAGACGCAAACGACGGAATTCGGAGGGAACATGCGCATTATCCTTTACACTGGCAAAGGGGGTGTGGGCAAGACCAGCGTGGCCGCGGCTACGGCGGTGCGCTGTGCTGACCTGGGCTACCGCACCATCGTCATCAGCACCGACGCGGCCCACAGCCTGGCCGATAGCTTCGATCTCCCTCTCGGTCCGGAGCCAACTCTGGTGGCTCCCAACCTGTGGGGACAGGAGCTCGATGTCCTCTACCAGATGGACAAGCATTGGGGCAACGTCCAGAAATACTTCGCTACGGTCCTGGCCTGGAGGGGCCTGGATGATATCATCGCCGAAGAGCTGGTCGTCTTGCCAGGCATGGAAGAGCTGGCCAGCTTGCTGCAGATCGTCCACTTGCACGACGGCCAACCAGGCCATCGCGATTACGACGTCATCATCGTGGATTGCGCCCCCACTGGCGCCACCCTGCAATTGCTTTCTTTTCCCGAGGTGGCACGTTGGTATCTGGAAAAGATATTCCCTCTTGAGCGCAAGGCGGTGCAGCTCAGCCGCCCACTCCTTCGAGCGGTGACGGATCTGCCCATTCCCGACGACGAGCTGTTCGACACCATCTCTGATCTGGTCATGCAATTGACCCGCATGCACAATCTCCTGTCCGATCCCCAGAAATCCTCAATTCGCCTGGTATTGAACCCTGAGAAGATGGTCATCAAGGAAGCGCAGCGCACCTTTGCCTACCTCAACCTCTACGGTTTCCTCACCGACGCCGTGGTCTCCAACCGCCTGATCCCGGCCCGGGTGCAAGATAGCTACTTCGACTCCTGGAAGGAGAGTCACGAAAAGTACAGCCAGATGATCGAGGAAGCTTTCTCGCCCCTGCCCATCCTCAAGGCGCCCCTCTTCGATCAGGAGGTGGTGGGGCTGGACATGCTCCGGCGCATGGCCGAGAGCATCTACGGCGATAGCGACCCCGCCGAGGTCTACTTCGTTGGCCAGACCCATAGCGTGGAAAAGAAGGACGGGCGCTACATACTGAGTCTACTGCTGCCTTTCGTGGAGAAGGAGAATCTACAACTGACCCGTTCCGGCGACGAGCTCATCGTGCACATTGGCAACCGCAAGCGCAACCTGATCCTGCCGCGCGTCCTGGTGAGCCTGGACGTTCAAAGCGCCAGGTTCGATGAGGATACGCTGGTGATCACCTTTGGTGAGGGTGAAGAGTAGCCAGCTAGAAAGAGCAAGGGTAACAAAAAAGGCCCTCCCTAAAAACCTGGAGGGCCTTTTTGTTTACGATGCTGGTTGGCTGATATGACAACGAATCGGATGGATTGAACGAATAGGCAGGAAGGGCTACTCACCACGCCGGCTGAGCCGCTTGCCCACCCGCCGCCACCAGGCGGTGAGGCCGGCCAGGGCGGCAGCCGCCGCCCCCATCCACGGTGCTAACAACCCCAGCCTGTTCACCGGCACGACGCCGCCGCCCACGGGATAGCCGAAAGTGACGGTGCAGGTCTTGTGGTCGTCCATGGTGACCTGGGCGGTGAGCCCTGTCCCGTTGCAGTCCTCGCCCCACTCAACATAGGATTTGACGCCGGGGTGGGCTGTCAGGGTCACGTCCGTGTTCTCGTCGTAGTCTTCTGTGCAATCCGCACCGCAGAATATCCCGGCTGGTTCGCTGGTCACCCTACCGCTCCCGTCCCCGGCCTCGATCTTGTTCACGGTGAGGGTCTTCTGCGGTACCCCTGTGTCTCCCGCGTGAATACCCTCGCCTGGGGTGTCGTTGTAGCAATATTCCTTGATGGTGAAGCTCGTGGAACCGGCTGCCACGTCGAGCAGCGCCCAGCCGTAGTGGGTGTTGCCGCCATCCAGAGTGAACTTCAAGCCAAGGTACTTGTCGGTTTGACCAGGGTCCCAGGGGCAGAGCGAATTGCCGGGGAAATTGTATCCCAAGAAAGCAGCAGCTTGGTATGTCGTACCAACGGACTTGAAATTCGTTACGCCCGCACTGATCATCGTGCTGGCGCTGAGGGCAGAGGCTGCAACAGCCGTTCCAAGCCCCCAAATGTAACCCATTGCACTCTGCCCAGCGTCGCCCCCTCCCGTCTGAGCCAATAACTCGACGATGTCAACGAAAGTAGCCTGGTGCCAATGTATCAGCCAAAACTCAGGGTTGCCGTCCTGGTCGAAGTCTAAGTCGAAGGGGTCGGCGAAGTTGTTGCTCCACGTCTCGTCGGGGTCAACGTCCACGCACGTAATGCCAGGGTCGGCGTGGCCTGGGCGGGCGGGCAGGGCCAGGCTGGCGGCCAGGGCCAGACTGGCGGCGGTCGAATACCTCAGCAGTCTCTTTTGCAGCTCAGGGTTGTCGCCAAGCTCAGTGAGGGAACGATCTGGGGACATAATTGCTTTCTCCTTTCGGAGTGAAGTGGTTCTGATGAATAATAGCCAGTGGACGATTTTACTATACTATGCTTTGAGGAAATTGTCAAATGTGCTAACAGGATGGACGAATGTGCTCCTCGGCGAAACGGCGGTGTTCTTCGGCCCGCTGCGGCTGGCCCAGGTGCTCCTCGTACAGCCTGGCCAGTCGCAGGTGGGCACGACGCATGCCCGGCGCCTGACTCACGGCCACCTGGTAGGCCTCGGCCGCTCGCTGGTAATGTCCCAGGCGGAACAGCGCTTCGCCCAGGTGGTAGTGGGCCGCAGGCTGATGGTAGACCAGCCCCACCGCCGTCAGTGCAGCCTCGGCTGCCTTCCAGGGCTGCCCCTGCTGCAAGTAGGCCACCGCCAGGCCGTGGTAGGCCCGCGCACTGTCTGGGTCAATGCTCAGCGCCTTGCGATAGGCGTCCTCGGCGCGACGCCACTGCTTCATCTGCAAATACGCGCTGCCGATGCGCTGGTGGAGGCCGGGGCGGCGGGGATCGGCCTGCTCGGCCCGCGCCAGGTATTCCAATGCCTCCTCTGGCCGTTCCTCCGCCAGCAGCAGGGTGCCCTGCAACAGGTCCAGGGCTGGGAAGCTCTTCTCCTCCCGCGCCAGCACCTCTTCCACCACGCGGCGACAATCGGCCAACTGTCCCACATCGCGGTAGCATTGGGCCAGGCGCAGAGCGTAGCGGCGCTGGTCGGGGGCCTGGGCGTAGAGCGTCTCCAGCAGCGGCAGGGCCTTCTCCTTGCGCCCTGTGCTCAGGTAGACCCGCGCCAGGTAGAACTGCGATTCGCGCACCGACCGCTCAATGGCCTTTTGCAGGTCTTCGCCCGGCGGCTCGACGTAGCCCATCTCCACCAGCCGATCCATCACCGCCTGCTCCGCCCACGGATCCTGGCGCTTGTCCGCCGGATGCATGCCGCACTCGCCGGGCACCTCCTCCCAACTGGGGATGTAGTCGGGCTTGACGGCGTGATCAAAGGCCTGGACTAGCGGCTTGCCGTCCATGTCCTCTCCCAGCGGCAGGCCAAACAGTGTCAGCACGGTGGGCGCCACGTCGAGCAGGCCCGCGCCGTAAATGCGCTCGTCGGGCAGCACGTGGGGGCCGCGCATACAGAAGACGCCCAGTTCGCGATGTTCGACGGCGGGGCCAGCCGGTTCTCTAGGGATGCCTTTGGGGCGCAGGTGGTCGGGGTGAAAGCCGTGGTCGGAGACCAGGATGACGGTGGTGTCGGGACCGGCCAGGGTCAACAGCCGGTCCAGCATCATGTCGTGGAGACGATAGCCAGCGGTGACCACGTAGTGGTACAGGTCGTACAGGTCTTCGGGGATGCCCGCCCTGAGCGGTGGGTGAAACCTCATGAAGCCGTGGCTGAAGTGATCGAGGGCGTCGTAGTAGACGGCCATGAAATCCCAGGGCTCATTTTCCATCACCCAGGTGGCAGCAACGTGGACGGTGGCGCACTCGGCGATGATCTTGGCGACGCTGACCGGCCGCTTGTCTTTTTCCTGGTCAACCTCGGCTGCCCTGGGCACGAAGGGAAACAGGTGAGCGGCGGTCAACTCGCCGGGATGAACGCGCAGCTCGGCCAGCGTTTGGGTCAGGTGTTCCGGATGCACCGTGCCCGGCGGCATGGGCCAGGGCTGGCCGTAGGGTCTGTTGGCCCGGTGGTAGAAGTTGGAGACGTTGACGCCGTTGATGGGTTCGGCGGGATGGCTGGGCCACCAGCCGATGACGTGGGTGCGGAATCCCTCCTGGGTCAGGATGTTCCACAGCGCCTTGGCCTGGCGGGAAGTGCTCAGCACCGGGCGGAGGCGCTGGTTTTCGGTGTCTGGCTGGGTGAAGCCGATGACGCCGTGCTTGTCGGCCGTCTTGCCGGTGGCGATGCTGGTCCACAGCAGAGGGGAGAGGGGAGGGTCGAGGGTGGCGATATTGCCCATGACGCCCTCGTTGACAAACTGATCCAGGGTCGGCAACTGGCCCGCGTCCATCAGCGGGTTGATGACCCGCCAGTCGGCGGCATCCCACCCAATCAGCAGCACCTTCTTGGCCAGACGTTTACGACTTCTGCGTCTCCAGTCCTGCCACGGCCATCGCCTCGGCGCGTTCTTTTCGCCAGCCTGGGCGGTAGCTTCAGTCGCCGGGGTTTCTTGCGCCACCCGGCCCTGCGCCTCGGCCCGCTTTTGTCGCCAGGCCCGCAATCCCACCGCGCCCAGGGCCAGCAGTCCCAGCGAGCCTTCAACGGGGATTTCGTAAACCGCTCCGGCCTCTAAAGTCGGGGGGGAGGGTGCAGACTGGTTCACATCGCCACTCCATAGAAAAGCATACCGTACTAGCCAGCCCCCAACTCTCGCCCCTCATACTGTCGCCGATAATACTCCATGTACTCCCCGCTCTTGATCTTGCGCCACCACCACTCGTTGTCCACGTACCATTGAACTGTCTTCTCTAGCGCCTGTTCGAAAGTGTGATGGCTGCGCCAACCCAGGACTTTGATCTTATCGCAGTTGAGGGAATAGCGGCGGTCGTGGCCGGGCCTGTCTGTGACGTGCTGGATGAGGCTCTCCGGCTTGCCCAGCAGCTTGAGGATCATCCTGGCCATGACGATGTTCAAAGTTTCCACCTCAGTGCCCAGGTTGTAGACCTCGCCCGGCTGGCCTTTGTGCAGCACCAGGTCTATCCCCCCGCAATGGTCCATCACGTATTGATAGTCGCGCATCTGCCGACCATCGCCATAGAGGGGGAGGGGCATGTCGTCAATGGCGTTGGTGATGAAGAGGGGGACCACTTTTTCCGGGTACTGGTAAGGACCAATGTTGTTGGCCCCTCGGGTGATGGTGACCGGCATATCGAAGCTGGTGAAGTAGGCATGGCACATCAGGTCTCCTCCGGCCTTACTGGCTGAGTAGGGACTGCGCGTCAAGAGCGGGTCGGTCTCCAGTGAAGAGCCTTCCAGCACCTGGCCGTAGACCTCGTCCGTCGAGACCTGGTGATAGCGCTCGACCTGGTACTTCCTGGCCGCTTCCAGCAGAACGTAGGTGCCGAAGACGTCGGTTTTGATGAAGCTGCCTGCTTCCATCAGCGAGCGATCCACGTGGGTCTCGGCCGCGAAGTTCACGAGGGCATCAATCTCATGCTGGCGCATCACCTCATCCACCTTCTCCGCGTCGCAGATGTCGCCTCGCACAAAGGTATAGCGCGGATCGTCCTCGATGTCCCGCAGATTGTCGAGATTCCCGGCATAGGTCAACTTGTCGTAGACCACGACCCTGTAGTCGGGATACTTATTGAGAATGTGCCGTACAAAGTTAGAGCCGATAAAGCCGGCCCCGCCGGTGATCAGAATGTTCTGCATTGGTTATTCACCTCCTGTTAGAACACGGATTCGCAGGATTTGCGGATTTCTCCTCACTCCAAGTTGCCTGATCCGTTAATCCTGCCGATCCGTTGTTCTTCAATAGCCTCTCGCAGCAACCCCACAGCTTCGTCCATCTGAGCCTCAGTGATGATGAACGGTGGGGCGATCAGCACCAGGTCGCCAGACACGCCGTCGGCGCACCCGCTGCCCGGGTAGACGATGAGCCCGTTCTCGAAGGCAGTATCCGCCACTCGGCGGGCGAAGTGGGCTGCTGGCGGGAAGGGGGCTTTGGTCGCCCGGTCGGCGACGAACTCCACCCCCCACAGCATCCCTAGGCCCCGCACAACACCCACGCAGGAGAGATCGCCCAGGGCCGCCCTCAGCTTCTCTCCCAGCATCTTTCCTTTAACCGCTGAGGCCGTGACCAGGTCGTTCTTCTGCACATAGCGCAGCACCGCCAGCCCGACAGCCGCACCCACAGCGTGGTGGGAGAAGGTGCCGCCGTGGACGAAGTCACCGTGCACTTGACGGATCTTCTCCACGTCCGCACCTCGAACCGCCGTGACGGACAAGGGGAAATATCCACCGGTGACGCCTTTGCCGATAGTGATCACGTCTGGCTGCACGCCGAAGTGCTCTATCGCAAACCACCGCCCGGTGCGCCCGAAGCCGGCCATCACCTCATCGGCGATGAGGAGCACGCCATAGCGGTCGCAGATCTGGCGTACCAGCGGCCAGTAGCCCTCCGGCGGCACCACTGCCCCCAGCGTTGCCC
>CAZQDO010000297.1:0-7434 GCA_964592085.1 uncultured Anaerolineae bacterium
GTATGGGCCTTACGTTTTACGTTTCACGTTTTACGTTTTCATGTGCGTTTTTCTGCACCCTTGGTAGCAGGAACTCCGGGAGGTTGTCAATTCTGGGGGTTTCTAATTTCTCGTCGCCTGTGATCAATTCCTGGGCCAGGTCTCGATACGTCAAGCCGCCTACGCTCTGAGGGTCATAGCTCAGGATGGTTTCCCCATGACTTGGGGCCTCGCTCAAGCGGATATTCCGTGGGATGATGGTGTCGAAGACCTTATCCGCAAAATGTGCGCGCACCTCCTCCACCACGTCTTTGGAGAGGTTGGTGCGCGTGTCGTACATGGTCATCAGCAGCCCTCTTATATCCAGGCGAGGGTTCAGATTGTCCCGCACCAGCTTGATGGTGTGGGTGAGCAGGGTCAAACCCTCCAAAGCCAGGTATTCGCATTGGACGGGGATAATGACACCGTCTGTGGCCGCGGTCAGGGCGTTGACAGTGAGGAGTCCCAGGCTAGGCGGACAATCAATCAGAACGTAGTCGTAGCGTTCAACCACTGGGGCGATCGCTTTGCGCAGGAGATGTTCACGGGCCAGGAGGCCGATCATCTCCACCTCTGCTCCGGCTAAGGCTGGCGACGAGGGGAGTAGCTCCAGGCAAAAGTGATCGGTCAGGAGGATGATTTCAGTAACGGGAGTCTTGTTGATGATAGCGTCGTAGATGGAGAGGGGTAGGTCATTCTTGTCGAAGCCCAGGCTGCTGGTGGCATTGGATTGGGGGTCAATGTCAATCAACAACACCCTCATGCCACTCAGGGCAAGATAGGCCCCCAGGTTGACGGCGGTGGTCGTCTTGCCGACGCCACCCTTTTGGTTGGCCAGGGCGTAGACCTTGCTCATAGTATCGAAACCAAAAAACGAAACCCGGTTCTCCCACCAAGCTAGCCTGAGATGGGTTCTTTGGGCACAATAGTCACCTTGCGCTGTTCTCCCTTGCCTATGCTCTGCGTGGTTACGATGGGGTGGTCGCGTAGGGCCAGGTGGATGATGCGGCGTTCATGGGGGGGCATGGGCTCCAGAGCTACCGGTTGGTGGTCAAATGACACCTGCTCAGCTATCCTTTGCGCCAGTTGCCGGAGTGATTTCTCTCGACGGGCCTTGTATCTTTCGACATCAACGACCAGGTTGACCCAGCTCTGAACCTCGCGGCTGACAATGAGGCGGGTGATGTACTGCAAGGCTTGCAGCGTCTGGCCGCGCCGCCCGATGAGGTCTCCCAGGTCGTCGCCCACGATGTCCAGGATAAAGGGCGGCGCATCTTCTTCTTGGGGTATTTCCTCCTCGGGTCTGATGGTCACGTTGGCCCTCACCTTCATCTTGATCAACAATTCCTGCAGGGTTTCCCGGGCTATTTGCTCCACACTCTGCTCAGTGGGCGGGGCCTCTTCCTCCTCCGGCTCGACAGGGCTGAGGCGAACCTGAGCTTCCTTGGCTCCAATCCCCAATACCCCCCGGCTTCCGTGGCTCAGAACTTCGATCTCTACCTCGTCTTTGGCCTTCCCTAGCTTGGCCAAGCCCCTGGCAACGGCTTCTTCGACCGTGGGGGCACAGACTTCGATGCTCTTTGTTGCTCCTTCCATCCCCGCTTACTTTCCTTTCTTGCCTTTCTGCTTGCTCTCCTTCTCACCTTTCTGCGGCAGTAGGCCGCCCCATCCACTGATGAAGTACTGGATGACGATCCCTACCAGGTTGGAGATGACAAAGTAGACTGCCAGCCCTGAGGCCACAGACATGGTGATGAAGCCAAACATCAGAGGCATGGTGAGTTGCATGCTCTGGGACATCGCGGCCGCCTGGGGATCGGTGCTGGACGAAGTGGACATTTTCTGTTGAATCCAGGTCGTGGCTACCACTAGGATGGGCAGGACGAAGGTGGGGTCGGCGTAGCCCAGGTCCAGCCACAGGAAACGGCTCCCCAGCGGCACCAGGTGCGAGAGGCTGGGCGCGACGGATTTGCCCAGGCTGATCATCTGCAAAGGGGTGTTGGCCAGGGCTTTGACGATGGACTGATAGAAAGCAAACATGATGGGTAATTGAAGCAGCATGGGCAGGCAACCCATGGCAGGGTTGATCCCTCTCTCGCGATAGAGTTCCATCATGGCCTGTGATTGCTTCTCTTTGTCCTTGGCGTATTTCTTACGGATCTGCTCGATCTCCGGTTGGAGTTCCTGCTGGACTTTCGCCGAGCGCTGGGCAGGTAGGGTCAAAGGCAGGGTGAGGAGCCGCACCAGCACAGTGAAAACGGTTATACTGAGAGCGAAGTTGTGGGCCAGCACGTTGTACAGAAAGAGCAGACTGTTGACCATGACTTGAAGCAGAAGGTTCCACAATTGTGACACGAAAGTTACCTCCTCAGATGTTGAAATGATGACATAAGCTCCTCGGGCCGCCAAGACCGCGCCCGAGGACGGGCGCTAGAGCCTTATATCAAAACTTCAGTCCTTACTGTTCCGTTCGCGGGAAGGCCCATCGCTGGTTGCCGGTCTCTGCATCCAGGGCGTAGACCTGTCCGTCTTGGGAACAGGTGTAGATCACCCCATCGGCCAGGAGCGGCGGGGTGAAGATGCCGATCTTAGCCGTAAACCACCAGCGCTTCTGCCCGGTCGTGGCGTCCAGGACGTAGAGATTCTTGTCCTCCGAAGCCGCGTAGAGCAGGCCCTCGGCAGAGGTCAGGCCAGCAACCACTGCGCCATCGGTAGCGAATTCCCATTGCTTCTGCCCGCTGGCGGCGTCCAAAGCATAAACTTTCTTGTCCATAGAGCCGACGTAGACGGTATCGTTCACCACTAGAGGCTGGCTCCACACCCAGCCGCCAGCCTGGAACTCCCACTTTTTCTGACCGCTGGCCGCGTCCAGTGCGTATACCTTGCCGTCGTAAGCACCGAAGTAGAGCGTCTCCCCAGCCAGGGCGGGTGCAGCGGCTATCGCGCCGCCGGCCTTGAACTCCCACAGCTTTTGACCGCTTTCGGCGTCGAGACAGTACATTTTGTGATCCATGGAGCCGACGTACACCTTGCCTTCAGCCACCAGCGGCGTGGCCCATATCCAGTTGCCGGTGGTGAACTCCCAGCGCCCGACTCCCGTGGCCGCCTCCAGTGCGTAGACCTTGTTGTCAGCCGAGGCCACGTAAACCGTGTCGCCGTCCACCGCAGGCCCGGCGATGATGGGCTTTTGGGTGGCGAAGACCCACCGCTGGTTGCCCGTGACCGCGTCCAGGGCGTACAGATTGTTGTCGCCGGAGCCGACGAAGACCAGCCCTTCCTCCACTACTGGGGCGGCGTAGAAAGGCCCCTTCCCTTCCTCGGTGGGAAACTCCCATTTCTGGTTCCCCGTCTCCGCCTCCAGTGCATAGACCTTAGCGCCAGCGGCAATGTACACCACATCCTCCGCCGCCGCCAGCCCAGGCCAACTGGTGGCTGGCGCTGCGCCGCGACAGCTTGTTAGCAAAGCGACGATTATAGAGAGCCAAAGGATGACCTTAGGCCCCGTCGTGATTTTTCTCAAAGCTCAGACCTCCTGATTTTATGATTGCTGTCTGCTTTTTCCGTTACTTCAGGATTGGCAAGGTTTCCAACTTCAACTTTCAACACTGTCAGTCCTATCGTGCCCTCCTCTGGCCTTCTGATGCTAATGGCAGCTTTGTCTCACGGCACGGGATCGTATCCTCCGGGATTGCAGGGGTGGCAGCGGCTAAGGCGCTTGAGGGCCATCCAGCCACCCTTCAGGAGGCCGTACTTCTCAATCATGCTATTGCAAGGTTGTTTTTTGGGAGGTAGTTCCTGAGTCTGCTTTGGTCGCTGGTTCGTATACCCTTCTTCCTTCGTGGATGAACTGCACAATCTCAGCCGTAGTGATACCCAAATCTATGCCTTCCACATCTAAAGGAGACCCGACCCTCGTTTCAGGCCTGATTACAAAGGTTTGCCCATCTTGGCGCTTTATCTTGACCTCTCCCTCTTTGATTGCCTGTTCCAGCAGCGATGCAAGTTTTCGCCTGGCTTCCGAGTAAGTATACACCATCATTGTCAGCTTCTTACGAGCGGAGTGGTGACCTTGTTTCACGGCACGTGATCGTAGCCTCCAGGATTCAAAGGGTGGCAGCGGCTGAAGCGCTTGAAGGCCATCCAGTCGCCCTTCAGGAGGCCGTACTTGTCAATGGCTTCGTAAGCATACTGGGAACAGGGCGGTCAGCACTCTTTGGAATGTAACATTGCTTCTGCAACTCGCGCGCGGCGTGGTCGGCGGGCGGGTGTTTGCGGATGCGCTTTCTCCTCCAGGATCTGTTGACGTTGCTCCAGCCATTGCTTGAACGAACGCTGGCTTTCACCAGAGGGTTTTCCTAACACCAGACCCTCAATGCTTATATCTTCATCAAGGTCAGGCCAATGGATGCCTTCCCCGTTACCAATCAGACGCCACCTGTTGCGCTCCTCTGGTGTGCCATACCAAAGGCGCGGATACCATGCCAGAGGAACAGAAATTGTGCGTCCGTCGGTCAGGTCAACAATGAGCGCGTCTTCAGTGACAGTGATTCCTTGCGCAACAGCTATTTGCGTTTCAATCACTAAAGAATTCATTCCACCTCCTCAAAAACCGTTCCCTGTTCTCCTCCACGAGCCTTTGTATCCGATTGATTTCCCTTTGACTGAAACCCCTGCTGTATTGAAGTCTGACAGGGTCGAGCCAGAGCTTGGCTTTATTCCTCTCGCGCTCAACGTGAACGTGAGGCGGCTCATCACGATCACCTGAATAAAAGAAGAATCTGTAAGGACCAGAAGTCAAGACGGTTGGCATGGTTCCTCCGAAATTAGGAGGGTGGCAGCACACCTTTGCCAGCCTATGCTGTCATTTTCAAACTAAACACGGGCACCTGGATCGTTTCAGACGGCTGGAGTTTACGAGCTTTCTCAAGGTCCAACAGTCGTTCAACGTCATCCAGTGTCTTTTCCAAGATATATTCGTGCTCATTGGCTTGACAGCGAAGCGCAGGCACGTCGCGGATCACTAAAAGATGTCCGTTGTTCCGAACAACGTACTCGATTGCAGTATCATCCAAATCGTGCTGACAGCGTGGGCAATACTCGGGCCGATGGGTTAAGACAGTGGGCCTGGGATGAAAAAGGTTCTGGTGGAGGGCGATCTCGAACGAAACCTCCTCCATATCCTCCCAATAATCGGCGGAATCATGAGTTTCCCAGAATTCGACTGCCTCGTCCAAGGTTTTGAAATCCGGTATCTTTGCCATCACTCAATCCTTTCGACAGAACCGCCGCTCTTTGTCGGTCATGTCACGGGCACTTAGAATCAGTGCTTTGCGATCAAGTTTGTAGATGAACACGACAAACAGGTATCGTCCCGCTTCCGTTTGACCATAAGCCTTGTATAGATTCTCGCCTCGTCGTCTGCCGCGTGGTCCTCGACGATAGGCTGCGCCGAGTTCAAAGACTTCCTCAACTTCTTCGACCGTGACACCGTGCTTAACTTCAAGCTTTTCGATAACCTCTGGCAGCCAGATGATAGATGTGATCTTCACTACATCGTCCTTGGCGAGTATGCAGGTGAGAGGCTAATGGCAGCTTTGTCTCACGGCACGGGATCGTATCCCCCAGGATTCAAAGGGTGGCAGCGGCTGAGGCGCTTGATGGCCAGCCAACCTCCCTTCAGGAGGCCGTACTTCTCAATGGCTTCGTATGCGTAATGGGAACAGGAGGGTTCGAAACGACAGGCGGGGGGTAAGGCACGCGAGAAAGCATTTTGATAGAGTTTGATCATGCTCAGGACGAAGATTTTCATCGCCGGGCCTATCCCGTTTCCTCGCAGGTCGCTTTCAGCAAACCAGCCCGTCTCAACAACTGCCGGACGGCCTGGTCTACCTGGTTGAAGTTCACCTCTCGTATGGAGTTGCGAGCGATGAATACTACATCCCACCCTTCTTCGATGTCCCCTTGGCAGAGCCTCGTCGCCTCCCGCATGAGGCGTTTGGCCCGGTTACGAACCACAGCGTTGCCCACCCAATGGCTGGCGGAGAAGCCGAAACGGCTGTGCTCTAAGTCGTTGGGTAGGGCACACAGAACTAACAAGGGATGGGCCCAGGAACGCCCCTCCCGGCGCACTAGCTGAAATTGCTTGTTGCTTCTCAAACGGTGTCTTTTCTTCAACCCTCAATTTTCAGCTACTTCCTATGCTTCTGTGGAGCCAATCTCTTTCTCCCCTTAAGCCTACGGGACTTGATGACGTTGCGTCCGCCCTTGGTGCTCATCCGAGCTCGGAAACCGTGAACTCGCTGTCGTCGTCTCTTCTTAGGTTGATAGGTACGCTTAGGCATGAACTTCTCTCCTCAGATGAAAGTCGTATTCTCATCGCCTATTATACTGTTTTAAGGCGCTGTGTCAAACTTTGAACTTCGCTAGCTCTACTTTTTTCAGGCGGGGGTTGGGGGTGATGCCTGGGATGCGGCCCCGCTTGGCCAGGGACTTCCCGGCTACCACCTTCAAGTCACCGGTGAAATCAATGGGCCTGGCCCCACTGATGTAGCTGCCAATTCCATAGCCATCTACCGAGGCTCCCTCGGCGATGAACTGCCGAATTCGCTCCGGCGTGATGCCTCCGCTGACGAAGATCCTGACGTTGGGAAAGCCGGCCTGGTCGAGCCGGGCTCGCACCTCTTTGACCAGGTCGGGCGTGACGCGCCCCCGCTCCCTTGGGGTGTCCAGTCGCACCCCCCAGAGCCGATCCCCCAGGGCCCTCGCTACCCGCAGGCTCTCCTCTGCCTCATCGTGGAAGGTGTCCACCAGGGCGATGCGGGGGAACTCCGACGGCATGTGTTTATCGAAGGCTTCGGTGGCCTTCACCGTATCGCCGAAGATGAGGATCATGGCGTGGGGGATGGTCCCTGCTGGAGCCTCACCCGCCAACTCGGCCCCGGCGGTGGTGGCACCGGTGGCGCAACCTCCCACAATGGCCGCGTATTCCATCCTGGCCGAGACATCGGGATGAACGTGGCGAGCTCCGAAGCCGATGATGGAAACGCCCTCGGCCGCTTCCACTACCTCCCGTGCCGCCGTGGCCCAGCCGCTCTCGTGGGCCAGGGTGCCCAAGATGCTTGTCTCGTAGAGGCCGAAGGAGCTGTAGGGGGCAGTGATGCGCAGAACGATCTCGTGTCCGCTCATGGGCTCGCCCTCATCGAGGGCCCAGACCTCGGCATCCTCTGGCAGGACGGCGGCCAGGAGATCCAGAACCTCTTTGATGCCGCAGAAAACGCCCTCCCTGCCGGGGAAGATCTCCATGGTCACCACGGGATCCAGTCCCTCCTTTTGCAGGATGGTCTGGGTGCGGGCGAAGTAAACATCGGCCCGGTCTTGGGAGAGAGCGAGATGGATCGAATGGGCAGTCTTTTGGGT
>CAZQDO010000298.1:0-4644 GCA_964592085.1 uncultured Anaerolineae bacterium
GGCCAGCCAGGGAACCGGATCCAACCCAAATTGCCCGATGATCCAATTGACCACACCGCGATCTTTGGTGAGAAGAAACCCCCATATAATCGCCATCGAAGCCGTCGTCGTAATGACAGGGAAGAAAAAGGTCGTTCGAAAAAAGAACTTCAACGCGCGCGGCATCGAGCGATTGACGCCCATGGCGAGCAGGATACCCAGGAGGTTGTTAAAAAAGGTCGCACCGATGGTGATGATGAAGGTATTGAGGTAAATGTTGGCCAAACGCTTGTCATCCATCATGCGGGTGAAGTTTTCGAGACCCCGCCAGCTTGGAGGTCGAATTAAATCATATTTCGTGAAAGCCAAAGCAAGAGAAGCGAGAATTGGTAAGAGTAAGAAGATGATGAAGGGAATATAAGCAGGCAAGATCATCAGGTATCCTACAATGGTTTCCTGAACACGCATCGGAAGACCTCGCCTTTTTTCTGCAGTCAGCGAGAGTTGTGTCATCGGCCCCTCCCAATCAAGTCTTGGCTATACCCGTGCTCCATCAGTACGGATTATAAAAATCCTTCCTGGGGGCAAACGCCCCCAGGAAGGTAGGTGGAGATTCTAATACTAGATCCCCATGTCCACTTTCATTCGATCCATCTCAGTCTGGAGCTCTTCATGGGCTGCTGCGACAGCTTCTTCCACGCCGATCTCGCCGTTCCAGATCTGGGAATAGTAGCGATCCATGATCTCGCTTACGTAACTTGCATTCGCTGGGGATGGAACGACGCCGGCATATTCCAGAGATTCGTAGAAGATGCCCATGTCAGCTTTAGACGGCTCGGCACGCGTCATGAAGACGTCGGAGGCGGCAATGGAATTTCGAGCGGGCGGCGATCCGTCAATAGTCGTGTATTGGATCTGCCCTTCAGGACTCAAGATCACCTTGACGACAGACCAGGCCTCTTCTGGATTGGGGGTCATGGTGGCGATGGAGTATCCGCCCATGCCGATAACGGTCTTCAGTTTGCCAGCCTTGTGCGGATAGTAGTCGAAGTCAAAGTCGAAGTAATCCTGCGATTTGAATCCGCCGATGCACCATCCGCCACATGCCAGCATAGCCACGTGACCGGCCATGAAGTTGCCGCTCGTATCGAACCCGAAAGGACTGGGGGAGGTCTTGTGCACCAGGATGAGATCCGCCAGGAATTGAAGGGTTTCTGCGGCTTTGGGATCATCCAGGTTGGAGTCCATCCAGTCTTCGGTCAGCCAGGAGGTACCGTTATTGAAGAACCAAGGCGCCATACTAAAGGCTCCACCGGATGGCACTACGAAGGCAAATCGGTCATCCTCAGTACCCTTCACGTCTGAAACTGCCTTGCAGACTTCGGTAAAGTCTTCCCAGCTCCACGGATCACTTGGATAGGGAACACCCAACTCATCGAAGAGCGTTGGCTTGTAGTACATGATCATGTTGTTCCAGCCGTATGGCAGCAGATACTGCTTGCCGTTCCACTGCATCCCCTTCATGAGGGTGGGATGCATATCGCCCTCGAAATCGGACTTGGCTTCAGGATCTGCATCCATGAAGGCCCCCAGGTCACGCAGGACATTGGCGGTGGCCATGATAGCAATGCCCTCGGTCGCCATACCGATGACGTCTATCACCTCACCACCTGCGATCATGGTGATCAAGTTTTCTGCGGTTCCCTCCCAACCTGCAGCTCCTCCGACTTCATAGATGATCTCGAGGTTGATGTCGGGGTAGTTCTCATGGACCAAATCAATGCCGTAGGGCGTGAACACAGCCGGGTCCATGGGATTGTACAGCTTGATCGTGACGGGACCCTTCGGTGCGGGAGTGGCGGTGACCACTTTTTCCACTTCTCTGGTGACCTCCTTCTCAACCACCTCTGGGGTGGACGGAGCGCACGAAGCCACGACCGCACCCGCTGCAGTCAGGGCACTCATGCGCAGAAAGTCACGCCGACTAAGCTTTTTCGCTTGCATTCCTTTTCCTCCTTTTCTAAGAGATTTCTGGGGACAACAAACCGCTCTTCAGCCAGGTAGAACCAACACAACTTCAATAGGCATCACCTCCCCTGCGAAACAGAACTCTGAAATCGTTTACTGAAAACGATTACTGAAATCGTTTACATTATAGCATATCCTAAGCCATTTGTCAAGGGGACAACCTTAAAATTCCTAACCTGGAGTCAAAGACCTTGCCGGAGAAGATGGGGATCGAGACTGGCTGCTACATTCAAGCCCCCTCGATTGGAAACCGAGGGGGCTTTCTCACAGCGACGAAGAACAGTTGATTGGCAGGATGAACGGATCAACTGACCTGGGCTGAGGTGAACAACGGCTCGCCTTTAACGACTTGTCGCAGAAGACGATCCGAGATGTTCCCGCCAGTGATGATGCAACAAATGGTTTTGTCCAAACCGTGTAGCGCTTCGTTGAACAGGAGGGCGGCCACCGGCGCCGCTGCTGCCGGCTCAACCACGACCTGCACATCGCGGATCATGCGGGACATGGCTTCGTAAATCTGCGCGTCGGTCACGGTGAGGACCTCTTTCAAGTAGCGCTGAACGAAATCGAAGGTGTGCTTGCCAGGCTGCTGAACCGCGATGCCGTCGGCAATGGTCTCAATGTGAGACGGCTTAATGCGTCTACCTGCACGCACAGATTCGCGCATTGACGCCGCACCCTCGGCCTGCACGCCTACCACGCGCGCAGGATGCTGTAGCTCAGACAATGTGACCGCGAGGCCAGAGACAAGACCGCCGCCGCCGATGGGCGCGAGGAATAGGTCCACATCCGGCAAGCTGTCCAGTACTTCCAGGGCGATGGTGCCCTGCCCGGCGATGACCTCCAGGTCGTCAAAGCTCTGCGCCAACGTTTTGCCCTGCTCCGCGGCCAGCGTCTGAGCATGGGCCAGCGCGTCATCGTAGGTCTGTCCATGCAGCAGCACCTTTGCGCCGTAGTGCTTTGCCAATGCGATCTTCGTCGCCGGCGCACCACTGGGCATGACCACGGTAGCCTCTATGCCCAACAGCGCTGACGAGTAGGCTACTCCAAGGGCATGATTGCCGCTCGAAGCGGCGATGACCCCTCGCTCCCTCTCGGCCTGACTCAGACGCCAAAGCTTGTTCAGCGCACCTCGGGACTTGAAGGCATGGGTGTGTTGGAACATCTCCAGCTTCAAGTAAACCTCGTTGCCCGTCACTTCGCTGAACTCTGGACTGTGAACCAGAGGGGTCCTTACGAGGTACTTCTGAACGAGCGCAAGCGCTGATTCTACGTCGTGAAGCGTGATCGTGTCTAGCATGTTTCAACTCCCTGGACCGTAGACTGGCTTCTCCCCCAACACGGCGGCAATGATCTCAAGGTCGGCAAAGAGCTCTACAAAGGGGACCCGATTGGGCAGCCCTTGGCGGAGGAGAACACAACGCAGACGGTCGAAGTCTGGTTGGTTCTGGGGCCACAATGGAGTAACTTCGGTTTAGCTCCTGGTCAGCATGAGCGAAGGGTCATGCCCGCTCTCTTATCCGCGGGGAAGATCAGACAGCTTATAACCGCACGAATCCCTGATGATCAGGTGAGGCTCCAGGTTCACCTCTGTGATCTCGCGATCCTTATCAGCGATCCTTTTCAACAACAAGTTAGCAGCGGTGCAGCCCAGCTCGTAAGTCGGCTGGGACACAGCGGTCAGAGGGGGATCCAGCGATGGCGCCCAAGGCATGTCGTCGAAACCAACGATGGCGATATCTCGAGGAATGTTCAGGCCCTTTTCGTGGATGGCATTCAGCGCTCCTAGCGTCATCAGATTGTTGGCCGCAAAGATCGCCGTAGGGGGATCAGCCATCTCCAACAACTCACAGGCCCGCTGATACCCACTATCCTGCTTGAAATCCCCGACCTTAATCAGACGCTGATCCAACTTCAGCCCATGCTCCCTCAGAGCCTTCTCGTAGCCTTCCTGCCGCTCCCTACCCGTAGTGATTCGAAATGGCCCTCCGATCAGCCCAATACGACAGTGCCCCAGGCTAATCAGATGGCTGGTGGCCTGATAAGCCCCTTTCACGTTATCCACCAGCACGGTATCTACATCAAATAGATGCAGTCGGCGGTCCATCACCGTGACGGGCACATCGTTCTTGAGCAGGGGTTCACAAGAGGTGCTATTCTCATCAGCAGGGGAGATGATGATCCCAGCAACTCGCTCAGCCTGCAACACATCAACGTACAGGCTCTCTCTGGCAAGGTCTTCGTCGGAGTTGCACAGGAACAAGCTACACTGGTTGGCGTAGGCGACATCCTCGATGCCGCGAACAACAGAGGTAAAGAAGGGGTTCGTAATATCAGAGATGATCAGGCCAAGAATCTGAGTTGCCTCCATGCGCAGTCGCCGCGCAACCCGACTGGGCTGATAGCTCAGTTCTTCCATTGCCCACAATACTTTGGAGCGAGTTTCGTCGGCGACCTGAGGGTGATTGTTCAGAACCCGTGATACGGTGGCTATTGAGACACCCGCCAGGTCTGCTACGTCTTTAACGGTGACCATTCAGATTGGCCTTTACATTAGGAGTCTGTAATCGTTTACTGAAAACGATTCCATTATAACATACCGCAAGTCCTTTGTCAAGGGGACAAACCTTAAAATTC
>CAZQDO010000298.1:4744-5952 GCA_964592085.1 uncultured Anaerolineae bacterium
TGCGCTCAATGGAGGGGATTTTGTACCTGGCCAGAGAAGTGCTCCTGGGGATGCCGCCCTCCATCACGAACTCCTCCTGCAAGGCGATGCCGATGCCCATCACCACCCCGCCCTCGATCTGGCCAGCCACAGCCAGAGGGTTCAGCGCCCTCCCCACGTCGTGGGCAGCGATGACCTTGAGCACCTCCACTTGACCAGTATTTATGTCCACTTCTACCAGAGCGGCCTGGGTAGCATAGCCGAAGGCAAAGTGCATGTCGCCGACCTCACCCAGAGGGACGGTCCGGGGAGGCTGGTAAACCACCGAGGCCCGCACTTCGCGCCCCTCCCCTTTGGCCAGGGCAACAACCTCAGCTAATGAGATGGATTTCTCACCAGCATGAACGCGCCCACCCTTGAAGACCAGGCCGTCGGGCGGAGCATCCAACTCCTCGGAGGCGGCCTGGGCCAGAGCCTCCCTCACTTTCTTGGCCGCCAGGCGGACGGCGTTGCCGGTGACGAAGCTCTGGCGCGAGGCAGTGGTGGCGCCGCCATCGAGAGTTCCGTCGGTGTCAGCCACGAGAACCTCAACCAGATCGGAGGGAAGTCCCAACTCCTCGGCCACTACCAGCGCCAGCACCCCCACCAGCCCTTGCCCCACCTCGGCCGCCCCTGCTCGCACTACGGCCCGCCCCTCATCAGTCAGCTCCACCTCGGCGCCGGCACAATCGGGCGCACCGCCGCCCAGGCCCACGTTTTTGTATGCGCAAGCGACGCCCCAAGCCCTGTGGATATTGGGTATTGGATATTGGGTATTGGATATTTCTTTTTCCACCCTGGCGATGGTCTCCAACAGCCCCACGCTCTCCCTGAGCACCTGGCCTGTAGCGGTGGTCGCTCCTACCCGCAGGGCGTTCTTGCGCCGTATCTCGAAGGGCGAGAGACCGAGTTGCTCTGCCAGGATGTCCATCTGGCTCTCCATGGCGAACGCCGACTGGGGCACGCCGAAGCCGCGGAAGGCCCCGGCAGGGACGTTGTTGGTGTAGGCGGCGTAGCAATCTATTTCCACGTTGGGCACGTCGTAGGGACCGGCGGCGTGGGTGGCAGTGCGGGTCATCACGTGCTCGCTCAGGCTGGCGTAGGCCCCGGCGTCGCCGTAGATCTCAGCCTGGACCGCGGAGAGCCGGCCATCGCTGGTAGCCCCCGTCTTCAGGTGGATGGTGGTGGCG
>CAZQDO010000298.1:5962-7426 GCA_964592085.1 uncultured Anaerolineae bacterium
CCAGCTTGACCGGGCGGCCAGTGGCCTGGGCCAGCAGAGCCGCGTGGATCTGAACGGAGATGTCCTCCTTGCCACCGAAGGCCCCACCCACCTGGGTAGCCTTCACTCGCACGTTCTCATCGGGAATGGCCAGGCTGGCGGCGATCTGGCGGCGGTCGTCGAAGGGAATCTGGGAGCCCACGTAGACGGTGATCTTCCCCTTCGACAGGCTCAGGACATGGCCCTCCTCGTCCATCGTAGCCACCCCTGCTTCGGGCTCCAAGAAGACGTGGTCCAGGCTGGGCGTCCGATACTCCCTCTCCACGACGACGTCCGCCTCGGCGAAGCCCGTCTCTGCATCGCCCTTGTGCACCTGGATGTGCTTGAGGAGGTTGCCACTGTCGTGGACCAGGGGAGCATCGGGAGCCAGAGCCTCCTGGGGGGAGGTCACCACCGGCAGAGGCTCATAGTCCACCTGGATGAGCGCCAACGCCTGCTCGGCAATCTCTTCGGTCTCGGCAGCAACCAGTGCGATGGCGTCGCCCACGTAGCGCACCTCGTCGTAGGCCAGCACCGGCCAATCGGGGCGCACCAGGCCGTGGTTCTTAGCGCCGGGGACATCTTCGGCGGTGAGGACGGCGACCACGCCGGGCAGAGTTTTGGCCTTACTGGTGTCCACCCGTAAGATGCGGGCGTGGGGATGCTCGCTACGCAGCACCTTAGCATGGAGCATCCCCTCGAAGTAGAGGTCGGCGGCATAAGTTGCCTGGCCCGTGACCTTGGCCCTGGCGTCGGGCCGAGGAACGGGACGCCCAACCGCGGACAGACGGCTCTCTGCCACCGGGATCTGCAGCGGCGTGCCCTCTGCCGTTCCGCGAATGGCCTGGATGATGCGCGTGTAGCCCGTGCAGCGGCAGAGGTTGCGCTGGAGCGCCTGCTTGATCTCCTCGTCGGTGGGCTGGGGATTAGCGTCGAGCAGAGCTTTGGCGGCCATGATCATCCCCGGGGTGCAGAAGCCGCACTGCACCGCCCCGTGCTCAATGAAAGCCTTCTGCAGAGGATGCAACTCGCCGTCCGTAGTCAGCCCCTCAATCGTTTCCACGCGCGCTCCATCGGCGCGGGTGGCCTTAGTGATGCAGGAGCGCACCGCATTGCCGTCCACGATCACCGTGCAGGCCCCGCAGTGCCCCTGGCCGCAGCCGTTCTTGGTCCCCGTGAGATGCAGCTCGTCCCGCAGCACCTCCAGCAGAGTAGTCTTGGGGCCGATCTCGACTTGATGGGGAGAGCCGTTGATGTGCAGGGAGACTGTTTGTTTCTCCATTGATCGGTTTCCCTTTCTCATGGTTTCTGCGCACGTGCGCTGAACCGCTGCCCCCCACTGAAGCCTCCGAGATCGCTGAGGTTGCTTCGGGAAGGCAATGATTCCAGAGCTAGCTTCCGGTTGTGGTTGTCTACGAGCTCGTGGGATACTGCCCCTTCACCATA
>CAZQDO010000299.1:0-7419 GCA_964592085.1 uncultured Anaerolineae bacterium
CACTCTCCCTGACCGCAGCAACGAAATCGGTTACTGACTTGTCAATGCCGATGTCGGTCACCCGAAAGCCGTTGGCCGCGAGCATGGTCCCCACCAGCGTCTTGCCGATCTCGTGCAGATCGCCCTCCACTGTGCCCAGCACTACCCGGCCCAGCACTTCCCGCTCCTGATCCCCGGTCAGGGCTGGCTCCAGGACGGCCAGGGCCGCCTTCATCGCTTCGCCGCCGATGATCAGGTCGGGCAAGAAATACTCTCCACTGGCAAACAACTCGCCTACGCGGTCCATTCCCGGAGTAAGCCCTTTGTTGATGCAAGCCAGAGGATCGAGGCCCTGAACCAGTGCTTGTCTGGCCAGTTCCGCCGCGTCCTCCGGCTCACCATCTATCACCACCTGCGCTAATTTATCCAAAAGCTCCTTTGACACCCTATCCTCCTTATTTTTGTGGACTAGCTCAGCAGTAGAATCCGCCATGCGGCTTGCTAACTGTGAACTCGAAACTCTATCCCTCTAGCTGAATGGGGAGACTGTGCCCCGCTCGCGGCGGCTCCGCCTCGCCCCAGCGGTACGACAGCTTGTACATCTTGAGGATCATGAAGGTCTGGGTTCGCTGCACCCCCGGAACCTGGTGCAGTTTTTCATTGAGGAAGGAGACGAAATGCTCCCGGTCCTTGCAAAAGACCTCGACGAAAAGGTCGAACTCACCGGAGGCCATGAAGAGGTAGCTGACTTCGGGGAACTGGGCGAGCTGGTGAGCCACGGCCTCAATCTGCCCCGCCTGGACAGTGATCGCAATCATCCCCGCCGCGTTCCATCCCAGGAACTGCGGCTCCACGACAGCGACGACTTGCAGCACCCCGCTCTCGGTCAGATTCTTGACGCGACGCCGCACCGTCCCTTCTGAGACGCCCAACTCGGCAGCGATATTGGTGAACGACATCCGCCCGTCATATTGAAGCTGAGCGATGATCCCCCGATCGGTCTCGTCCAAGTGTCCCATTTCCCCACGCCTCCTCGTGCCCGTCGCCACCCTTCTATCATTATATCCGAATTTCGCAAAACTGTCAAATCTTGTGACGAATTACCGTTTTGCAATGGGCCAGATTTACGAAATTCGTGACATTGCTGAATGGGGATTATTTATGAATGAGGACAACGAGCTTCGGTGAGCAACAGGCCGCGGCTCGTATCCTCGTCCCCCAAGCCGACACCCTATACCAAAGAGAGGCTCTGCTGTCAAGGAGAGCCTCTCTTCTCTTTTCTGATCTCTAGTTGCTATTTTCTAGTTTTCTGCCTTTTCTCGATCTTGGCCCAGGTATCCCGCAACGACGCCGTCCGATTGAACACCAGCTTCCCATCGGCCGAATCGGGGTCCACGCAGAAATAGCCCTGCCGCTCGAACTGGTAGATGCTGCCTGGCGCTGTGCCCGCCAGACCTGGCTCAACGCAGCACGAGGTCAAGGTCTCCAGTGAGTTCGGGTTGAGACTGGCCGTGAAATCCTCGCCCTCCTCCACGTCGAGCGGGTTTTCCACGGAGAAGAGGCGGTCGTACAGGCGCACTTCGGCTTCGAGAGAGTGGTCGGCCGAAACCCAGTGCAGCGTTCCCCTGACCTTGCGTCCGTCCGGCGAGTCGCCGCCTCGCGTCGCCGGATCATAGGTGCAGCGCAGCTCAATCACCTCGCCGGTTTTCTCGTCTTTCACCACGTCCACACAGGTGATAAAGTAAGCGTATCGCAGCCGCACCTCGCGGCCGGGGGCCAGGCGGAACCACTTCTTCGGTGGGTCCTCGCGAAAGTCCTCCTGCTCAATGTATAGCACCCGCGAGAAGGGCACCTTCCGCGCCCCCATGCTGGCATCCTCCGGATTGTTGATACATTCCATCTCCTCCACCAGGTCCTCCGGGTAGTTGACCAGGACCACCTTTAGGGGGCGCAGCACGCCGAACACCCGGGGAGCGCGTTTGTTCAAATCCTCGCGGACGCAGTGCTCCAGCAGGGCGATGTCAACAGTGGTGTTCGTCCTGGGCACTCCGATGCGATCACAGAAGTCGCGGATGGCCTCTGGGGGGTAGCCCCGTCGCCGCAATCCCGACAGGGTCGGCATCCGCGGGTCGTCCCAGCCGTTGACGTGCCCTTCTTGCACCAATTGAATCAGCCTTCGCTTACTCATGGCCGTGTAACTGAGGCCGACGCGACCGAACTCGATCTGCCGCGGATGGTAGATCCCCAGGTTGTCCAGGAACCAGTCGTACAGAGGGCGATGGTCTTCGTATTCCAGAGAACAGAGGGAATGGGTGATTCCCTCGATGGAATCCGATTGGCCATGGGCATAGTCGTACATGGGATAGATGCACCACTCGTCGCCGGTTCGGTGATGGGTGGCGTGCAGAATTCGGTACATGACCGGATCACGCATGTTCATGTTGCCTGACTGCATGTCAATCTTGGCCCGAAGCACGTGGGCACCGTCCTCGAACTCGCCGGCCCGCATCCGCTCAAACAGGTCCAGGTTCTCCTCCACCGAACGGTCTCGATACGGGCTGTTCTTGCCCGGAATACCGAAGGCCCCTCGGTACTCCTTGATCTCCTCTGGACTCAGACTGTCCACGTACGCCTTGCCATCTTTGATCAACTGCACCGCCCACCGGTAGAGCTGCTCAAAGTAGTCCGAGGCGTAGAACAGCCGATCCTCCCAGTCAAAGCCCAGCCATCGGATGTCCTCCATGATGGCGTCCACGTATTCCTCTTCTTCTTTGACGGGATTGGTGTCGTCGAAGCGCAGATTGTAGAGCCCTCCGAATTCCTCGGCCATACCGAAGGTAATCCAGATGGCCTTAGCGTGCCCGATGTGGAGATAGCCGTTCGGCTCTGGTGGAAACCGGGTATGCACTCGCCCGCCGAACCTGTTTGCCCTCAGGTCTTCCTTGATGGCATCTCGGATAAAGTCAGAGGGGCGTTCGGAATCGTTTGTAGTCATATTTGTAGCTCCCTTCTTGCTTTTTCTCTTAGCTGTTGTGTTCTTCTCGTTGCAGAATTTCCTGGATCTGTGGCTTAACCAGAGGGAGACGCTCTTTGATCGTCATCCAGACCAGTTGATAATCCACACCGAAGTAAACGTGGATCAGCCTGTCTCTCATCCCGGCCATTTCTCTCCAGGGAACCTGAGGGTATCTTTGCCGTACCTCCTCAGGAACCCCTTTCGCCGCCTCCCCGACAATCTCAAACTTCCTGACCACCGCGCTTGCGGTCTTGTCATCCGCCCGGAATGCCTCAAAATCCATCCCTGCAACGAACGCTTCGATGCTCTCCATTGCCGCCAGGATGTCCTTCAGATAGAGCCTGTAGTCTCTCATGCTGGCATAGCCTCTTGGAGCACTGTCTCTCGAAGTTCAGCTCTCAGCGCACGCTTGGGGACCACATCCACCTTCCGCTGAAGTTCCTCCTCCAAGAACAATGCCAGCCCCACCAAGTCGAATAGGTCCGCGCCCTCTTGGAAGTCTACCAAGACGTCAATATCGCTGGCTCCACCTTGCTCGCCCCGAACAAAGGAACCAAAGAGCTCTATCTCTCTTACTTTGTACCGTACTGCCATCTTTGGCTTAAGCGCTCCTAGTTTCACCAGAAGATCCTCTGTGTTCATAGCTGATTAACCCTTCTTCAACAATAATTGCGATAAGCCACCATCGCGGCAGGATTGTCAATTACCCGACAGCCCCTGCACAGATCCTTATGCAGACGGCCTTGGCGTGTCCGATGTGCAGATAGCCGTTCGGCTCCGGCGGAAACTGGGTATGAACCCGCCCGCCGAACCGGTTGGTCCTCAGGTCTTCCCTGATGGCATCTCGGATAAAGTCCGTGGGACGTTCGGAATCGTTTGTGGTCATGTTTGTAGCTCCCTTCTCGCTTTTTGTTTCGGTTGTTGTGTTCTTCCTTCTTTCTTTTTCGCCACGAATTTCACGAATTAACACGGGAAAAAAGAAATTAGTGAAAATTCGTGTAATTTGTGGCTAACTCTTTTCTAGTAGGGCTGCGATGCCCTCGCGTGCGAGCTCGTAGGGTACAAATTGGGGCAGCAGAGGCCGCAGGTCCCGCTCCCAGTCGGCGCGGACTCGCTCCACGGCCCCCTCCAGCGCTCCAGGGTCCCATCTCATCTCATAAAGGGTCAGTTTGCGCTGGATGAGCGCCGTGTCGGGCTCTACGCCCTGGTGCAGCAGCAACCAGATGTCGTACAGGTCACGCGGCTTGCCCCGCACCAGCAATGCCCGTATCTTCTCCGCCATCAGGTGCTCCAACGTCAGTACTGTCACTACGAAAGGGCGCACATCGTCGTACTCCGAGATGACCAGTTCCCGGCGTGTCTGCACCTGCTCTGGTCTCCGATTGACGTCAACCCGCACCTTTCCCTTGCTGCGCTCTCGCCCGTTGTGGAGCGGCCCCTGAAAACTGACGTCGAAGCTGTAGCCCACGTCGGAGACCCAATCGTTGCGCACCTCGGCGACGACGCCGAAATCTTCCAGGCCAGCGATGATCTCCGGCCAAAGTGATTGCAGTATGGCCACATCTTCAGGCCCATTGAAATCCAGGTCTTCCGAGTAGCGGTTGCCGCCGTAGACCAATCTCAGGGCTGTACCGCCTTTGAAGATCAGTGCCTGGCTGCGGGAATAGAGAAGCCACAGGATCAGGTGCTGCACGTAATCCCGCTCCTGCACCTGCATCCCGATGCCGTTCCGCTGGGCAATACGTTGGATCTGGGCTTTGGTCAACATCAGCCCACCCCCTGTGGAATCATTTCGGCCTCGGAGATGTTGGCCACGACCTGCCATCGGGAATCTGTGCGGCCGGTACGGGGACGGCTTGGATCCAGCTTGATGGGACTGATGGAGCTGATGAGTCCCTCCACAGGATGGCCGAGGGTTTCCAGCAGATAGCCCAGTCGGGACCCCAGGCTCTTGTCCCGCATTCGGTTGGCGTACCTGACCAAGGTGGACACGTCCACGGTCTCCAGTGCTGCCTGCAAGGCTTTGGCGACCTCTGTGACGCCGCCGGCGTAGTGCGGAAGGTCCAGGCTGTCCACGATGGCCTTGGCCTCGTCGGCGATGACCACTGGCAGGTCGCCCAGCATCTCCCGCCGGTAGCCGAAGAACTTGTGGGGCTTGATGGTGACAAAACGAAAACGGAAATCGCGGAAGCTCACAGGGCGCTTTTTCTTCGTCGTGGCCACGAAGGTAGTGAGGGGCACCTGCTCGGTGAAGCCATAGTAGTGCAGGGCGGACCAGTAGGAAACGTAGGCTGGAGTGACCAGGTGGCTGGCGATGAAGAGAGGATTGGAGAGCACCCGCTCCGGCTCCAGCCCCAACAGGAGATATTTGCCCTTTTCGACCTCATCCACCAGTCCCTCGTCCTTGAGCCGCGCGATCAGGCGGTACGTCTGTCTCCGCTCCAGGCTGAGCAGGTCGGCCAAAAGAGAGGGGGTGAAGTAGAATAGATCCAGTTGATGAAGGCGCTGGGCGATATAAGTTGAGGACAGAAGTTCTGCCATTTGCGGTAATTCTCCCCTCGATTTATGGGCTTATTTTCCACAACCAAGCGGCAGATGCGAATCAGAGGGCCACCCACATAGACTCCGCCGCCAACCGGTCTGTCTCCGCCTCGATCTCCCGCACCCGTGCTGTGTCCCCCTACGCCGCTGCACACGCCCACCAGATGGGTGTAGCAGCTCATGCGCTCAAGGAAGTGTCCTTCCTGCCTGAATTGTGCAACACCCGCTTGCAGTTGGTCATTTTCACTCCTCAACAGCCATACTTGGCCCGGTCGCATTCAACACCAACCGCCACAAGGTTAGCGGATGTCTCTTGCCCGGTTCGCTGCCAACCAGCGACCAGCCAGTGTGAGCGTAGAAGTCATTGGCGGGCAAAATGGCAGGGCACTTGAGCGCGATGAATCCTTTACCAGCCGCACGCGCCTCGTCTGCCAGCCGCTCAATCAGCCACCGTCCTGTGCCCTGGTGGCGATAATCCGGCGCAACGACTATGTGATAAAGCGTGGTCTGCTCATCTTGCCTGTGGTGATATTCAACAAAGCCAACTAAGCCCGCATTGTTTTCGGCCACGAGGACTTCTCCTTGTGCGATAGACCTGGCAAGGGCCGGGTGTAACACAAATCCCAATTCGTCCTTATGGGCATCAGCTAGTTCCTTGAGTTCCCTCAGGTCGGCCTGGGTTGCCATACGGATCACGAGATCGCTCATGCGGCCGCCTCGCCTCCACCGTGGTAACTCTTGCGCGGTCGGATTTGGGCCATCACCACTCGTTCCTGTTCATCATCCACTAACACGGCCTCTCCTCGACGTTTGAGCTTGCGAATGTATGTCTTGAGTTCACCGCCCATGTAGTCCTGGCTGAGGGCGTTGACGGCGTTGATGTCAGCGCGATTGGTTAACTTCTGGGCGATGATGACATCGCACTGTGTGATAACTTCGCTATCTATGGCAGAGGGCTGTTGGCTAGCCACCACAAGAGAGATACCCGGTTGTCGTCCCTCTTTGGCCCATCGAATAAGTGCCTCCTTCGCCAATGTGGTCTTGCCAGCAGAGATGAACTGATGAGCTTCGTCAATCAGCATCCACACCCGAGGCAACTCACTGACTAGCCCAAGTTCTTCCTTGCGACGGGCAATGGTGCGACGCTTAAAGATGTCGCGAGCCAGCACATCTACTACCAGATTCCGCCGCCCACGCGGGCCGGGATCGAGAGTGCTCAAGTCGACAATGTTAACGGATTGTGGATCAAAGATTTCCCATAGCTCCTGATAGCGCGTGCTAAAGATGTCCCAGTCTTGGGCCATTTCCAATCGGTTGAGCAATGCCTGGCGTGTGCGATCCTGCACTAGCCCATCCCCCTCAATGGCGTCAATGATATCAGCAATGAAGAAGTTTTCTTTGCGACGGCGTCTTAAATGCTGTACGGCACGAAAGAGGGCAATACCCATTACATCAGAAATGCTGAGATTGAACAGTTCACACCAAGCGTCGGGCGACAGGTCGGCAGGATTGACACGGAATTGGCGAAAGCGGACACCTCGGGATTCCATAATACCGATCACTTCTCGTCCACCATAGAGGAGTTCTGGAACACCTGGAACCAGCAATAAGATGGGGATGCCTTTAGCACTGAGACCCCAATCCCATAATAGTCGTTCCTGTTCGTGGTTAGGCTGTGCCATTGGGTAGTAGATACCCATGGGGTCTACGATGAGCACCAGTGTATTGTCAGCATCAAGCAACTCCTCGACGATAACCCCCAAAGTATAAGATTTACCCGAGCCACGCTTGCCGCAGACCAACACCGCCCGCGAACGCGAATCATCTAAATAGACCAACTCTCCGCCTTTTAAGTCCTTGCCGATATTCAGCATGTATCACCA
>CAZQDO010000300.1:0-6673 GCA_964592085.1 uncultured Anaerolineae bacterium
CCCTTGGCTACCTACTTCTCCGGCCCCAAGATCAAGTGGATCCTGGACAACGTGGCTGGCGTTCGCGCAGCGGCCGAGAAGGGCGATGCCATCTTTGGCAACATTGACACCTTCGAGATCTGGTGGATGACGGGCGGCCCCAATGGCGGCGCGCACGTGACCGACGTCAGCAATGCCAGCCGCACCATGCTCATGAACCTGAAGACCCTGGACTGGGATCAGGAAATCCTGGACATCATGGGCATTCCTCGCCAGATGTTGCCGGAGGTCCGCCCCTCCAGCGATCCCAAGGTGTGGGGCTACACGCCCGCGGATGGCCCGTTTGGCGGATCTATCCCGGTGTGCGGCGACCTGGGCGACCAGCAAGCGGCCCTGGTGGGCCAGACCTGCTACAGCCCTGGTGAGGCCAAGAACACCTACGGCACCGGCTGTTTCATGCTGCTGAACACCGGTACCAAGCCCGTGCCCAGCAAGAGCGGCCTGCTGACCACGCTGGGCTACAAATTCGGTGACGCGCCGGCGGTCTACGCCCTGGAAGGCTCCATCGCCATCACCGGCGCGCTGGTGCAGTGGCTGCGCGATAACCTCAACTTCTTCGAGAAGTCGACGGAAGTCGAAGCTCTGGCCAACACCGTTGAGGACAACGGCGGCATCTACTTCGTGCCTGCCTTCTCCGGCCTCTTCGCGCCCTACTGGAAGAGCGACGCCCGAGGCGTGATCGTCGGTCTGACCCGCTTCGTCAACAAGGGTCACTTCGCCCGCGCCGCGCTGGAGGCCACCGCCTACCAGACCCGCGAGGTGCTGGACGCGATGAACATCGACTCCGGCGTGGACCTCACGGCCCTCAAGGTGGACGGCGGCATGGTCTTCAACGAGACCCTGATGCAGTTCCAGGCCGACATCCTGGGCGTGCCCGTAATCCGCCCGACGGTGGCCGAGACCACCGCGCTGGGTGCGTCCTACGCCGCTGGTCTGGCCGTCGGCTTCTGGAACAACACCGACGAGCTGCGCGAGAACTGGGGCGTGGACAAGACCTGGGAGCCCAAGATGGACGCAGAGACCCGCGCGAAGCTCCACGAAGGGTGGCTCAAGGCCGTCACCCGCACCTTCGATTGGGTATAGGTGAACATCTACGGCTGAGTATGTTCCCTACTGACGACTGAGGGAAAGGGGGGAATTGGGAGAGCAGCATAGCCTCCCAATTCCCCCTTTGTTGGAAGGAGAAAAGTGCACATCGTAGTTTGCCTTAAACAGATTATTGACCCAGAGATCGCCCCCAGCGAGTTCCAGATTGATCCGATCCGCAAAGAGCAAATTCGAGGGAAGCACGCCCTGGTCATCAGCACCTTCGACGAGCACGCCCTGGAGGTGGCCGTGCAGGTCAAGGAAAAAACAGGCGGAAAGGTGACGGCCTTGACCATCGCCGGTGAGGAAGGGGGCGAGGCCCTGCACACCGCCCTGGCCATAGGCGCGGACGAAGTGGTGCTTCTCTCTGATCCCGCTTTCTGTGACACCGACCCCTTTGGGATAACCCACATTCTGGCAACAGCCCTGCAAAAGCTCGGCGATTTCGATGCCGTGCTGTGCGGCAGACAGGCAGGAGACGTAGAGCTGGGTGTCACCGGGCCGTTCCTGGCGGAGGAACTCGGGCTTCCCAGCGTCGCTTTGGTGGCCAACATTGAGCCCGACAGTGACAAAGTACGTCTGAAACGACCGGTGGAGAACGGCTACGAAATCCTGGAGGTCCCCGTGCCGTTCCTGGCTACTGTCACCAACGACGAAAGCAATGTGCCGCGCCTGCCCACCGTCCGGGCCATCAGGAAGGCAGTCAGGACACCGGTCCCTGTATGGACAGCAGGGGATATTGGGTTGGGGGCCGAGCCAGAAGCGGCCAGGATTGAGCTGCAGGAACTATTCATCCCCAAACGAGAAGTGCGGTGCGAATTCATCGAGGGTGAATCCGGTCCGGAGAAGGGGGAGGGCCTGGCTCTACGGCTCAGGGAACTGACGCTCATTTAAGTTGGAGATTAGAGATTGGAGATAGGATGATGTGCCAACAGGGTTGGCCTATACTGACGTTTTCTTTGGCTTCGGCTGAGGGGCTTCCCGGCTCAAGCCTGGAGCTGGTGGCGGCGGCTGAGCAATTGAAAGAGAAGTTGGGGGATGGGATCGTCCAGGTCGCGCTCCTGGGGCCAGATGCGGAGAGCTGCGCCGAGACGCTGATCCACCACGGGGCTGATGAGGTCTTCGTTGCCAGCAGCCCCGAATTACAAAGCTACAAGACCGAGCTTATACTGGAAGTGTTGGAGGCAGTTATCGAGCAGGTATCTCCCGCTGTGATCCTCTTCCCCGCCGATACGGTGGGCGGCGATGTGGCCCCCCGACTTGCCTACAGACTGAGAGCTGGGATCGTCACCGATTGCGTGGGGTTTGAAGTGGATGCCGACTCTGGGCAGCTCCGCTGGCTTCGCCCTGTGTACGGCGGCAAAGCCATGGCCTACATGGTGGCCAAAGGCCCGGCGCAGATAGCGACGTTTCGGCAGCGAGCGTTTGAGCCTCTGCCAGAGGATGCTTCACGCCAGGGGAAGGTACGGACTTTGCAGGTTGATCTGGAACCTGTGACGGCTAGGGTGTCGCTGGTGGAGGAGGTGCGGGAGGAAGTCGAGGGGATCAGTTTGGACGAGGCCCAGATCGTCATCGGCGGTGGAAGGGGCCTGGGCGGGCCGGAGTCATTCTCTGAGCTGGAGACCCTGGCGGAGATTCTGCAAGGCGCTGTGGGCTCCTCGCGCCCTCCTGCGGATTCGGGATGGGTGCCCCATGGCAAACTCATCGGCCAGACAGGGAAGATACTGAGCCCCAATCTGTACATCGCTATAGGCATCTCCGGTGCTCCTCAGCACATGGCGGGCATCTCTGCGGCCAAGACCATCGTGGCCATCAACAAGGACGAGGACGCGCCCATTTTCAAGGTGGCCCACCTGGGCGTGGTAGATGATTGGCGACAGGTCGTCCCGACGCTGATCCGGGCCTGTCGCGAGTTGGTGGGTGATTGAACAAAAAGACAGGAGGAAAACGATGAAACTGGAAACACAAGTTGTTGTGATCGGTGGAGGGGCGACCGGCACGGCCGTGTTGCGCGACCTGACGATGCGGGGCTTCAAAGCCATGCTGTTCGAGCGAGGCAACCTCTCCGAAGGGACAAGTGGCAATTTCCATGGCCTGCTGCACAGCGGCGGTCGCTATGCGGTGAAGGATAAGCCCGCTGCCGTGGAGTGCATCGAAGAGAACCAGATCCTGCGTCGCATTGCCCCGCAGGCGATTGAGGACACGGGAGGCTTCTTCATCACGCTCGACGACAACGATGAGGCATTTCTGCCCATTTTCCTGGATGGGTGCGCTGAGGTGGGCATCCCCACCGAGGTGCTGTCTGGCGAGGAGGCTTGTCGCCTGGAGCCAGCCCTCTCGCCCGAGGTCCGACATGCGGTCACCGTGCCCGACGGCAGCATTGATGGCTGGGACCTGTGCACGGGCGCTGTGGCTTCGGCCAAAGAGTACGGTGCGCGTAGTTTCCTCTATACCCCAGTTGTGGATATCCTGCGCGAGGGCGACCGGGTGGTCGGCATCAAGGCGGTAGACCAGAGCACTGGCGACGAGTACATCGTCCACGCCGATTACGTGGTGAGCGCCACCGGCCCGTGGGGGGGTAAGACCGCCAAACTGGCCGGCATTGAAGTCCCGATGGTCCCTAATAAAGGCACCATGGTCGTCCTGGATAGCCGTCCCGTGAAGCGGGTCATCAACCATTGCCGCAAGGCTACTAATGGCGACATCATCGTTCCGGTGGGCACCACCATCGTGCTGGGCACTACCTCCGTGGATATCGAGGACCCCGACGAGTACTCCATTGAGGAATGGGAAGTGGACCTGATGCTGGACGAAGGCATCAAGATGGTGCCCATGATCGAGGACATGCGCGTGCAGCGTTGCTTTGTTGCCGTCCGTCCCCTGTACGAGCCTCCTACAGTGGCAGGGGAGGAAGCAGAGGAAGGAAGAGAAGTTAGCCGGGCGTTCTACGTTCTCGACCACGAGCAACTGGACAGTGTGGGTGGCTTCATCACCATCACCGGCGGCAAGCTGACCACCTCGCGCATGATGGCCGAGAGAGTGGTTGATCTGGTCTGCGCCAAGATGGGGGTTGACGCGCCCTGCCGCACCCATCTGGAACCGCTGCCCACGGGATAGCCCTATTATGGCCAAAAGCAAGAAACGGCGCGATAAGAAACAGTCTTCCAAGCAGGGTCGACAGGCCACGCCCGGTGCTAAGGATCAGGAAACGCGAATCCGCTCATTTGACCGCATTCCGCTCTGGGGTTGGATCTTGATCTTTCTCCTACCCCTGATCCTTAGCGAGTTCATGTTCTATCGGGTGGGCCGAACGGCCAGCATAGTCATCTTCCCGATAGCGTGGGTCGGTTTCTGGGCTGCCATGATGCACCGATCCGGCTGGCCGATCCTGAAGAAACGGAAGGATTAGCGTTAGTCAACTGGAGACCTCGGAGGTTTCTGCGATCGCCTCTGCTGACAGAGTGGCACTGGCTCTGATCGGTATGCCGGCGCAATAGTGTCTGAAAACCTCCGGGGTCTGGCTTGCTCTCTTGGTATCAGTGGGGAGGCCATCGAGAACGAAGGCTGGGAGTTAACAGTGAATACTGCTCCCGGCCTTTTTGCTTTATGGTGGTGAAGGGTTACTTGACTTCTCCGCCAACAGCGGGTAGAATTGTATCGAGTGACGATGTGGTTGATGGATGAGGAGGCGCGAGATGGAACGAGTGGTGAGTGCTACTGAGGCCCGCACCCGTTTTGGCGAGTTGATGCGGTGGGCCGTGGAGAGCCAGCAGCCCGTCATTGTGGAGCGGGGTGGAAGACCGCATGTTGTTGTGCTCTCCGTGACCAAGTACGAACGCTTGCTGACCGATCGGCAGGAACAGGAGCCCTGGAGAGAGCTGGTACACCGGGCACGGGAGCAGATTCGGGCCGAACTGGGCGAGCGTGAACTGCCACCTGCTGAGGAAGTGATTCGGCAGATGAGGGAGGAACGAGGTAAGGTGCCCGGTTTCGCCAGAGCAGCAAGGAGCTGAGTTCTGGACCGCTGACTGCAAATTGACCCAGGCGGTGCAGTATGCTCTGACTCGAGGGCATGTGGTACGGGAGCGGGAAGAAGTCTGGCAGGAGGTTAGATTATGGGAGTTATTACACTTGAGGTGCCTGAGTCTCAGGTGGTTGAGTGGGTGCAGCGACTCTCGCCTGTGGCTAAGCAGTCTGTGTTGAGGGCGCTTATCCCGCGACTCGACGAACTTGAGGCCCTGGTAGACTACGGAGGCCAGCGAATGCGCTCTCTCTGCGCCAAGCGTGGCCTGGACTGGGATAGCCTGGCTGAAGACGAACGCCAGCAGTTGATTGACGAACTGCTCCACGAGACGTAGCTATGCCCGAACGAGTCGTCTTCGATACCAACATTTGGATATCTGGCCTACTGTGGCGCGGCCAGCCATACCGGTGCCTGCTGCTGGCGCGTGCTGGAGTCGTTCAACTTGTGTACTGCCAGGCTATGGCGGCCGAACTATCTCGGAAACTGCGTCAGGTATTCGGCTTCTCGGAGAACCACATTCGAGCCGTCCTGTATGATCTGCGACGCGTGGCAAAGAACGTGGAGATTACTGGTGATCTCCACGTGGTCGCTGACGACCCGGATGACGACAAGTTTGTGGAATGTGCACTGGCGGCCGGTGCCTCGTTGATCGTATCTGGCGATCATCACCTGCTGGATCTGGGGAAGTATGAGGGTATCCAAGTCCTTTCTGCCGCCGAATTTGTTGCACGTTTCGCCTGATCTACACAGCCTATGACGTGCAACTCTTCGTCCATGACATCCCGTACAGGGTGAGGAAAGGATCTCGTTGCACGATGAAGCACGAATGGAGATTTTTGCTCGGCAACCTGGCAGTTGCATTCGTCGCCGCCGCGTGGTGGCTGTACAATGGCCGCTCGCGTGAACGCACCCCCAGCCTCGAAAGCCTCAATGATCCAAAAGTGGCACGAGCCTACGGGTGGGTGGCGACCATGCCGCCCATGCGACTACTGCGCCGGTTCGTGGTCCACCGCGCCGTCGCCATGACCAGGCGCGGCGAGGCAGCGGACCTGGGATGCGGCCCTGGCCAGTTGGTCATCGCGTTGGCACGGCGGGCCCCCGTCCTGCACGTGACGGGCATTGACTTGTCGGATGAGATGATAGCCCGCGGTCAGGACAACGCCCGTCGCGCTGGCCTATCGGACCGGGTCTCGTTTCGCCAGGGAGCCGCGCAGCGGATTCCGTTCCCGGACGCCTCCCTGGACCTGGTCGTCAGCACCCTGTCGCTGCACCACTGGAGTGATCCGGTGGCGGTGCTGGACGAAATCGCCCGCGTCTTGCGTCCCGGCGGGTCCTTCTTGGTCTTCGACTTGCGCCGTGACATGGTTGCGCCATGTTGGTTGCTGTTGTGGTTCGCCACTCACGTTATAGTGCCAGCGGCATTGCACCGCGTGAACGAACCGTTGAGCAGCCGCAACGCAGCCTACACCCCTCAGGAAGCGGTGCGACTGGCTGAGCAATCGCGCTTAAGCGGTTGGCGTGTCA
>CAZQDO010000300.1:6683-7417 GCA_964592085.1 uncultured Anaerolineae bacterium
CCCGTGGGCCGCTGTGGTTGACTATTGAGGGGACGGGTGTGGCAGCGTGATCGCGGGTGAAGTGGGAGGGCATTTATGGGGATTAAGGTGTTCATGAGTTCCAAGATGATGGAATTGCGCGATGTACGTGAGATTGTCGCCAAGGTTCTTGATGACAGAGGGATCAAGGCTTGGGTGTACGAGGCGCAGGCTGGCGCAAGGCCGGAGGGTGTGGTGGAGACCTCATTAAGCGAGGTGGAGGCCGCTGACATCTATGTGGGGCTGTTTTGGCAGAAGTACGGCGAGGTAACGGTGCAAGAATATCGCCACGCACGCGCTCTGGACAAGCCATGCTTTGTATACATCCGTGATAAGGACATCCAGCGCGATAAGGATCTGGAGGATTTCTTGGAGGAGGAGGTCTACGATCTGAAAAACGGTGTTGCCTATGATTACTTCAAAAGCGCTGTAAAATTGGGTGCAAAAGTTGCCGATGATATCATGGCCTGGCTAGTGCGACGACACCGGGAGATGACAGCGGAGATTCAGGAAGCTCGCGTTTCCCAGGACGAGATTGCCCGTCTCCAGGCCGAGGTAGACCGCCTCCAGGCAGCCAGTCGCCAATCTCTGCCGCGGGGTACTGCTGCTGATTACCTGGCCCGACAGATGAGAGCCTGGTTTGAGACCCTGGGCTACCGCTTTGAGAGCTACGATGTCCGGGCTGATGACTGTTTTAGGTGGATCATCAATATCCC
>CAZQDO010000301.1:0-7374 GCA_964592085.1 uncultured Anaerolineae bacterium
AGCTAAGGCAGCGTACCCAACATTTCCCCACCGTCTTCTTTTTTCTTTCATCGTGAATTTGCGCCCAAGTTTCTGTGAAGGTGTTCTTCTTTACATTATATCAAACTTTTGTATGGTTTGTCAATAGGGCAATTCCTGATTTTTTGGTTCGAAAAACCTTAATCTGTGTAAGGAAAAGGATGAATCTGGGGTAAGGAAAAGGATGATTAACATAAGTTTTACGAGATAGTTGACACTTTCGCTACCAGCTAAGCAAAAGCCCCTTGCGATCGCACGAGAGGCTTCAGTGTTGCTCTAGGTAACGCTGACCCTGATTCGTGGGTTCGAAAAACTCTACTGAGCTTCAGTTCTAATACATTGACAACCGGCCAGATTGCCATAGATACCTGGTTATGGTATAATAGCAGAAGGGCATCAAACCACCGACTCGTTGCCCAAAGTTGAAAGGGAGGTAGAAAAAGTGCCCCTTTATGAGTACCGATGTTTGGAATGTGGAGAGAAATTCGAGAAGCTGGTGCGCTTAAGCACCTCGACCTTTGAGATAGAGTGCCCTAAATGCGGCGGCCGAAAAGTGGACAAGCTCATTTCCGTCTTCAGCACCAGCGCATTGAGCACTACAGCGGCCTCCGCCAGCGCCTGTGCTCCCTCCACTTGAAGGGTGTGAGCGGAAGGCAGTTGGCCTTCAGGGAGATTTCTGCGAAGATGAACAGCGAGCGGGTTAAGGAGCTGGAGAGACAGATAGCAGAGCTAAAGAGCCGGTGGCCGGCCCATTCGGTGCCGCCTGCCATGCTTCAGCAGTTGGAAGATCTGGAGGAAGAACTGGAGAGGGAGTTGGAGAAAACAGCCGGGGGTGAAACCGATGCCCAAGCCGATGGTTCTGGTGGACTATCATAAATGCCACCCTGAGAAATGCGACCAGGGTATCTGTCTCGCCGTGCTCGCATGTGAGCACAAAATCCTCAAGCAAGAGGCCCCCTACGAGATGCCCGATCCTAATCCCGCCGTGTGTGTCGGCTGTGGCCTCTGTGTCCAGGCTTGCCCTTTTGAAGCCGTCCAGATGATGTGAGGGAAGGCAAGGACGTCCATCTACGCCAGTTTGACAGGCTTACGGCATAGTGGTACAATGGCTAAAGTAAAGAGCGTGCGAAAAAGTAAGGAGACAGTGGAGGTATTAAAGAAGGTCGAGCGAGTTGAGCCATGATCTCCGCAAGCGGCTCATTGAGGGATTGGAGGGCGGTTGCCCTGGATAAGCCGGGCAGGCCGCTTTTTTGATCAAAATCATTGCCAAGTTGAAAGGAGAGTTTTCAATGATCGTGAAAGACTACCGTCAGGTCACGCCGGAGCCCGCTGCGGAGGCGCCGGGCGTCACCGTGCGCTGGGTGATCAGTGATAAGGACGGCGCACCGAACTTCGCCATGCGCGTCTTCGAGGTGCAGCCTGGAGCCGCCTCCCCATTCCACACCCACGCCTGGGAACACGAGGTCTTCATCCTGGCCGGCAATGGGCATCTCAGGGCTGAGGATGACCAGACGCCTTTCCGAGAGGGGGATGTCGTCTTCGTTGCCCCGGAGGAAAAGCACCAGTTCGTCAATGACGGGGACTCGATCCTGCGCTTCATCTGCGTCGTCCCCCTGTAGCCAGGCATGAACGTTCTGCTGACAGGAGAGCGCCAGGTAGGGAAGACCACCGTCTGCAAGCGCGTGACGGAACTGACTCGTGGACTGGGCTACGACCCTGCCGGAGTGCTCACGCCCGTCCTCCTTGACGAGGATGGTTTCCCCGTGGCCCGCTACGCCCTGATGGTGTCCGATGGTGGACAGCAGCTCCTGGCCCGGGCCGACGGTGATCTGGGCGGGCCAAGCACAGGCCGCTACAGCTTCGACACGGACGTCCTCTCGTGGATGGTAGATAGACTCCGTAGGGCCATCGCGCAGGGCTGTGACCTCCTCATCGTGGACGAGATTGGCCCCCTGGAGCTGAAACAGGGGAGGGGCCTGGCACCGATTCTCCCCGACCTATCCACTGAGAGGCTTCCACCGTTGCTATTGGTGGTTCGTCCAGGGCTGTTGGGGCAGCTACAGGAGCGACTCCCCGCCATCCCCTTCCGTACCTTCACCGTCACCCAGGAGAACCGTCAGTCTCTCCCCCAGGCCGTCGTCAAGGAGCTTTTCGCCGACCATGATCCAGGTAGATGACCTGACGGTGTGCTACGGCAAGCGTCGCGTCCTGGGCAGTAAGCGAAGCGGCCTTTCCCTCTCCATCCGGCCCGGCGAGTTCGTGCTGGTGACCGGCCCCTCCGGCTCTGGCAAGAGCACCCTGCTGCGGGCCCTGGCGGGCCTCATCCCCCACGCCTCGCTGGCTCGCATGGAGGGCAGGGTGGTGGTGAACGGACTGGATACCCAGGAGCACCCCCTGCCGATTCTGGCTGGCCAAGTGGGCATGGTCTTCCAGAACCCCACCACGCAGATCTTCTGTTTGCGGGTGGAGGAGGAAGTGGCCTTTGGCCCGCGCAACCTGGGCCTGCCCCCAGATGAGGTGGCTCGCCGAGTGGGGTGGGCTCTTGGTTCAGCGGGGTTGGAGCCTCTGAGAAATCGCCGCGTGAACACACTCTCCGACGGCGAAAAGCAGCGCCTGGCTATCGCCGCTGTCCTGGCCATGGCCCCTCGCATCCTGATCCTGGACGAGCCCACCTCCAATCTGGATCGGGTCGGCACCTGCCAGGTGCTCTCTACCCTGGAACGCCTGCGACAAGAGTCTTCGACGGTGGTCATCGCCGAGCACAAGACGGGAGAAGTGAGCCGTTTGGCCGACCGGGTTCTTATCCTGGAAGAGGGGCAGCCAGTGGCCGATGGGCCTCCCAAAGAGGTCTTCGCCAGGCGGGAGCTGCTCCATCGCCTGGGGGTGCGCCAGCCCACCAACCATCCTCAGAGCAACTGGACTGACCTCATCCTCCCCTCCCTGGAAGAGAGGGGCTGGGAGAGGGTGGAGCCTCTGGTAGAACTGGAGGGCGTTGTAGCAGGGTACGGGAAGCGGCAGGTATTGGACAGCCTGGATCTTTCCATTCAACGCGGCGAGCTGGTCGCGCTGGTGGGCGACAACGGAGCTGGCAAGACCACTCTGGCCCGGCTGCTGGCCGGCTTGCTGAAGCCCTGGCAGGGAAAAGTACAGGTCAGGGGGCAGGTGGGCCTGCTTTTCCAGAACCCCCTGGATCAGCTCTTCTGCGAGACGGTGGAGGAGGAGGTAGCCTTTGGACCTCGTAACTACGGCTTCCTCACGCCGACCCTCCTGGAGGATACCCTGGCCACTGCCGACCTGGGAAGCTTGCGTCAGCGGCGCATCCACGCCCTCAGCGGCGGAGAGCAACAACGCACGGCCCTGGCCTCGGTGCTGGCCCTGCGCCCCGATTTGCTCATCCTGGACGAACCCACCATGGGGCAGGACTGGGGCCACCTGAGCGCGTTCATGGAACACGTGGGGCGACTGAGCGGGGGAGGCATGGCCATCCTGCTTATCACTCACGACTACGAACTGGTGCACCGCTATGCCCAGCGGGTGCTTCTTCTGCGGGACGGACGCATCGCCGCTGAGGGCAGCCCCCGTCAACTGGAGAATGGAGGAAACACGATATGAAAACCCGCTTCACCACTCGAGATCTGGTTTACATTGCCGTTTTCGGCGCCTTGTGGGGAGTGCTGGAAATCACCCTCGGCTCTTACCTGCACCTCATTTTCCCCTCTCTGGCCACCCCTCTGATCGGGGTCGGCACCATCATGACCGCTATCGGCATAGTCGTAGCCCTGATAGGGCGGCTTTTCATCCCCAGGACTGGCACGGTGCTGATGATCGGCCTGGTGGTGGCCCTGTTGAAAGCACTGAGCATCGGCGGCGTAAAGCTGCCGGCCATGCTGGCCATCATCATCGAAAGCCTGTTGGCGGAGTTGGGACTCCTGCTTTTCAGGAAGCCAGGTCGAGGTGGATTCATACTGGCCGGCTGCCTGGCGGTGCTGTGGACTTTCTTCCATAAATTCTTCGCCTCCTACGTCTTTCTCGGCCGGGGCATCTACGACGTTTACCTGGGGATTCTCCAGCAAGGATCTCAGACGCTGGGCATCGGGATAGGTTACGCCCTGGTCATCGTCGCTGCGTTCCTCCTGATCCGCGTGCTGATTGGCGGTCTGGCAGGGTGGCTGGCCTGGGACCTGGGGAAGGCTGTCCGGGCTCGGCTGACCGAGACCGAGGGGAATCTGGAGTGAGGGTGGTTGGCACCTGGGGGCATTTGGCCTTTTTGGTCTGGGGTATCCTTCTAGGCGTGCTGGCTCCGGGGGCTAAGGTTCTTCTCGTGCTGGGCTTTGTCGCCGCCTTTTCCGTCCTCTTCTTCCGGGGCAATCTGAGACCCATCCGCCGCCTGGAGTTCTGGATCCTCGTTGCCTCCGGTTTGCTGTTCAGCCCCTTCCTCATCGGCGAGAAAGACGTATCCCTGTTCGGCTTGAGTCTATCGAGTGAAGGCTTCTGGGCCGGGGTGTGGATGACCGTGCGGGCCTTGAGCGTCGCTCTGGCCGTGGGAGGCTTCGCCTACGCCGTGTCGGTGGACGAGATGGCCCGGCTGTTCGAGGTAGCTGGATTGAGGGGGCTGGGTTTTGCCGTGGGAGTGGCCTTCAACATGCTGCCCACGCTGGGAGAGACAGCGCGCAACGCCTACGAGGCCATGCGGCTGCGAGGGGGTTTCCGGCGGGAGCGGCTGCGAGCCCTACGGATGCTCCTGGTGACCATCGTGGCAAACGCTTTGCGGCGAGGCAACGAGGTGGTGGAGGCAGCCGAGGCCCGCGCCTTTCAGCCCGATGGTCCCCGACAGGAGCCCTTGCCCCTCGGTCGGGCCGATCTGGCTCTGCTCGCCGCCTTGATCGTACTGGGCGTGGGCATCCTGGCCTGGCCCTGAGTTGCCGCAGGTTAAGAACGCGGATAGGCAGGATTTGCGGATGCTTGGCAACGTATTGGGGAGGAGGAAGCACGGTGAAAGATGAGCTTTCGCGTTTGCAGGACTATTGGCGAGATGAGGTGGAGGCGGCCTCGACCTATGAGCGGTTGGCGGAAGCGGCCACTGATCCCCAGACTCGTGACCTGTTGCTGGAGATGCGAGATACTGAGCGTCGCCACGCTGCCCGCTGGGAGGCCCGCATTCATGAGATGGGTGGCGAGTTGCCCCCGCCCCCCTCGGGCTGGCGGGCTCGCTGGCTGGGTTTCCTGGCCCGGTTGGGCGGGCAGGAGCAAGTGTTCCGCCAATTGGAGGAGGTGGAGCGGGGGGCTGTGGCCGGCTATGGCTTGGATCTGACCGACGCCGAGAGCGCCCGCATCGCCGCCGAAGCCCAGGCCGACGAGCGCGGCCATGCCGTTGCCCTGCGGGCCTTGAGCCGTCCGGAGCCGAAGAGCCTGGAGACCATCCTCAGCCGCGAGAGCTGGCACAAGGGTGGAGGCGGGTCCATGCGCGAGCTGATCTTCGGGGTCAACGACGGCCTGGTTTCTACCTTGAGTCTGGTATCGGGGGTGGCGGGGGCAAACCCAGGGCGTGGTGTGGTCCTCCTGGCTGGCATCGCTGGTTTGTTGGCAGGCGCCATTTCCATGGCCGCCGGTGCTTACATCTCCAGCAAGTCCGAGAAGGAGGTGTACGAGGCGGAGATCGCCCGTGAGAGAGAGGAACTGGAACTGGAGCCTGAGGAGGAGATGGAAGAATTGCGCATCCTGTACCAGCTCAAGGGGTTCAGCCAGGAGGAGGCCGAGCGCCTGGTGGAGCGACTCAGTGAGGATCAGGAACTGATGCTGGAAGGCCTGGTTCGAGACGAGCTGGGTCTGATGCCAGAGAGCTTCCCCAACCCGTGGAAAGCCGGCGCTTTCTCCGGCATCGCCTTCATTGTGGGGGCCTTTGTCCCCCTGATCTCCTACTTCTTCCTGGGAGGACTGGAGGCCGTCCTGGTCTCAACAGGGCTCAGCATCGTCGCTCTGTTCGTCATCGGGGTGCTCAAGACCCTCTTCACCGGCTTATCCTGGCTACGCAGCGGCCTGGAGATGGTGATCATCGGGCTGTTCGCCACAGTGATCACCTACCTCATCGGCACCCTGTTTGAGGTGCAGTTATCGTAACGCATTAGGTAGAGTCAGTTCGGTCAAGAATTGAAACAACCGAAGGCCACGAAAGACGCGAAATGCTTTCGTGGCCTTTCGCTATATCTCATCCTCTCGCAACTTACAGACTAGCAGCCGATGACACACCTGGGCACAGACGACTAGGGACAGGGACACTCCCCTGCACAATCGACATTCATCCCTGCCGCAGATGCATAGCAGTCGTTACTGTAAGTGACCCCATCACATCCACACACGGGAGCCCAGAGATCAATGCAGACCGCTGGCATCTCACTGCAGACACCCGAGGGTGCATCACACTCCGTTTTGTGGCAGTAAGATCCTGATAGACAGTCACTGTTATCCCGGCACCCACAGTCTTCCCCCCATTGAGCCACCACCAGCATGATGTCCACAATGTCAATATCGCAGTCGTCATCTATATCATACCAAGCCTCGTAGTTTGGTGTATCAAGGTCGTTGTCCGGATCAGGATTGGCACATGAGGTGCGCCAGCGACTAGCCACTTGCTGGATGTCAGTGACGTCTACATCACAAATCCAAATGGACAAGTCGTAAGCAGTGGTGCAGCCATAGGCGTAGGGATCCCAGTGGTCTACTTTGGCGTAGTAGTTCCCGCTAACCAATGGTTGCCAGCTAAGCCGGGACGATGGCCACATGCCGGGGTAGTCGTCGTTGGCGTCAATCAGCGTGCCGCCATCTGTGTCGTATAGGTACAGCACCGTATCAGCGTGCCCGCCGGTGTTGGTCGTGGCCAAGACGTAATTGAAGTCCGCCGCAGCGTGGAACTTCACCCAGTCCTGATCCTCCTCAATGTGGATAGTGTGCGTTTGGTAGATGCCGTTAGTAGTAATCCACTTTGCGTTGGAGGGGATGTTGTCCATCTCGTAATCGTCAGGCGGGGTAGGACAGATCTCAATGGTGTGTTGCACGTCACCATCCCCCCCGGCGTAGGCACTTTGGTTGCCAGCAGGGTCACGGGCACGAGCACGGAAGTAATAGGTGTGGCCATCCTGACCAACGAAGCGATAGTAAGTGTCAATTGTGTCAGTCAGCAGGTCGGTCCAGGTACCACCTGATCCATCCCGGCATTGGACATCATAACTGGCAATCTGGGACAGATTGTCTGAGCCGTACCACCACACGTAGAAATCACGAAAGGGGGCATCGCCATACATCGGGCTTACTTCGACGGTAGTAGTTGGTGGGGTACGATCAATGCCCAGATTCCACACT
>CAZQDO010000302.1:0-1290 GCA_964592085.1 uncultured Anaerolineae bacterium
CCACCAACACTCGTCGGGTCCCTCACGGCAAGCCACGCACCAGTGTGTCCCACCACCGGATTCCCGTCGTGGCCGTTTGCTGGTACAATATGGTTGTAGGTACTGCCCTCTGTAGTTGAAGGCAAAACGTCCGATCTACCAATCGCCTCTGGGCCCGGGCGTTGGGTCTCTGCCGCACGATGCGCGGATCTCGACCCGGGCAGCATTTCGGTGGCGAGGCGACTGGAGGGAGTATAGCCGCATGCATCACGGTGGCGGTTGGCGGAGTTTCATGCAGTACGATGAGTCCAGACGCCAGCCCCAGGTCAATCGCCAACTCCTGGGCCAGGTGCTGGGCTATGCCCGGCCCTACTGGCGCTCTCTGGCCCTGATGCTGGCCGCCATCGGCGTCACCGCCCTCCTCGGCCTGATACCGCCCCTGCTGTACCGCGACCTGATCGACAACGTGTTGCCGAACCGGGATTTGCCACGGTTGAACTTGTTGGCCCTGGGCATGATCGGCATCCCCGTGATCAGCGGGCTCATCGGCGTGGGACAGCGCTACCTCAGCGCTCGCGTGGGTGAGGGTATCATCTGCGACCTGCGCCAGGCCATGTACGATCACTTGCAGCGCATGTCGCTGCGTTTCTTCACCCGTACCAGGTCAGGCGAGATCGTGTCTCGCTTGAACAACGACGTCGTCGGGGCCCAGAGCGCTGTGACTGGTACCCTTCCCGACATCGTGACCAACGGCATCACCCTGGCCTCCACCCTGGCGGTGATGATCACCATCGAATGGCGGCTGACCCTGCTCTCGGTGGCGGTGCTGCCGCTGTTCCTACTGCCGGCGCGCCGGGTGGGCGGAGTTCTGCGCCGCATCCGCCGCCGGGCCTTGCAGTACAACGCCGACATGAGCAGCATCATCACCGAGACACTGGGCATCGACGGAGTGCTCCTGGTCAAGACCTTTGGCCGCCAACGCCAGGAAGAAGCACGCTTCCGTGAGACGAGCCAGAAGGTGCGCGACACCGGTGTGCGGCAGGCGCTGGTGGGCCGCTGGTTCTTCCTGGGGTTAGGCATCGCCAGCGCCATCGGTACCGCCCTGATCTATTGGGTGGGTGGCTACCAGGTGCTGCGCGGGGGCCTCACCGTAGGCACCATCGTGGCTTTTGCCGCCTACCTCTCCCGGCTGTACGGACCCGTCTCGTCCCTCTCCAACGTCCAGGTTCAGTTCGCCCAAGCTATGGTCAGTTTCGAGCGCGTGTTCGAGTACCTGCACCTGCCGGTGGAGATCGAAAACCGGCCTGGGGC
>CAZQDO010000302.1:1300-7366 GCA_964592085.1 uncultured Anaerolineae bacterium
GCTTCGAGGACGTGTCCTTCAGCTATCTGGCCGAGGACGAGATTCCCGAACTACTCGCACCTGAGCCGGACGCGGCTGTGGACCAGCCGGGGACGGATACCGGCATCATCACCACGCGGCGCTGGGCGCTGCACGACCTGTCGTTCGAGATCGCGCCTGGGCGGCTGGCAGCGCTCGTGGGCCCCAGCGGTGCAGGCAAGACCACGGTGACCTACCTGCTACCCCGCCTCTACGATCCCACCGAGGGCCACATCACCCTCGACGACCACGACCTGCGCGCCGTGACCCAGGAGTCGCTGGCCCGGCAGATCGGCATGGTGACCCAGGAGACCTATCTGTTCCATGACACGGTGCGGGCCAACCTGCTCTACGCCCAACCCGACGCCGCAGAGGCTGATCTGGAGAGCGCCTGCCGGGCGGCCAACATTCACGACTTCGTTGCCGGGTTGCCCAATGGGTACGACACGGTGGTTGGCGAGCGAGGCTACCGGCTCAGCGGCGGCGAGAAGCAACGGCTGGCCATCGCCCGCGTGATCCTCAAAGACCCCCGCCTGCTGATTCTGGACGAGGCGACCTCGAGCCTGGATTCGCACAGCGAGGCCCTGATCCAGGCGGCGCTGGAGCCGCTGCTGGCAGGCCGCACCAGCCTGGTCATCGCGCACCGGCTGTCCACCATCCTGGCCGCCGACCAGATCCTGGTGTTGGACGAAGGCCGTCTGGTGGAGGAGGGCACCCACGTCGAGCTCTTGGCCCGGGGCGGCCTCTACGCTCACCTGTACGAGACGCAGTTCGGCCGGAAGTCGAAAGCGCCTGCACCTGGCCCGTCCTGATCGCCTTAGAAGGACGACCTGGTGTCTTAGCAGACCTGAGCCATGACCGTACTGTCACCTCGAGACGTAGGCATCATCCTCACCTACCGCTGCCACAGCGGCTGCAAGCATTGTCTCTACAATTGCGGTCCGGGCTGGGAGAAAGACCCCATGTCGGCGCAGACGCTGCACGAGGCGCTGGAGGCGGTGACCGCGTTTCCGCGCCTGCCGCAGATCCACTTCACCGGCGGCGAGCCTTTCCTCCACTTCGGGTTACTGCTGGACGCAGTGCGGCTGGCCACTGGCTTGGGCATCACCAGCTACGTGGAGACCAGCGCCCAGTGGTGCACAGATCATAGCGAAGCGTTGCACCGCTTCGAGGCCCTCCAACAGGCAGGCCTCCAGGCCGTGCTCATCAGTTGCTCGCCCTTCCACGCCGAGAAGATCCCTCCACTGAGGACGTTGGAAGCGGTCCGTGCTGCCCTGGACGTCTTCGGGTCGGAAGGGACCATCGTCTACCTGCCCGATTTTCTGAGGGTGATCCAGGTTTTCGAGCTGGACCGCCCCACCCCCCTTTCCAGATACGCAGAGGAGCTCGGCTCTGACGGAGCCCGGCGGATCCTATGGCAGGGGTACAGCATCATCTCCGGCGGGCGCTCAGGGTACGAGCTGGGGCACATCGCCCCACGGTACGCGGCGGAGGCCTTCGCCGGGACAGACTGCACCGTGGACGTCCTCTACGCCCACCACTCCCACCTGGACCTGTACGGCAACTACATCTCCAGCTTCTGCGGCGGTCTCTCGGTGGGAGACTGGCACCACCTGCCGCAATTGCTGGTCGACTTCGACGAGGGTCGCTTTCCACCGCTGATCCGGGTCCTGGTGGAGCGAGGCCCTTACGGGCTCCTGGAGCTGGCCCGTGCGTCCCACGGCTATGAACCTCTTCCCGAGGGCTACGCCGGGAAGTGCCACCTCTGCGTGGACGTGCGCCGAACTCTCGTGGAGAGAGCAGATTTCTCCGAGCTGCGCCCTCTCGGGTTCTACGACAACTTCTGAGCGACCATCGTGCTGGCGCCCAGCAATGAATGTGGCAAGAGAGCCTTGACGCCATAGCTGGCGTACGTGTCTCGTCCGTCGTCCATCAAGTATTGACGCTCCGCACGCGCTGTGCTATACTTGAGCACAGAGGTGTGTGAGGGCGCGACTGCAGTGGTCGCGGGGCTGCATCATGATTCTCAGCGGAAGGCTGGCCGACATCGGCACCGCGTGCTTCCTCAGACCTCCGAGGTCTTGAAGGGCAGAAGCGAAAGGGCGAAAGATGAACCGCACGCCGCACGAGACAACAAGCAGCGTGGTGGGGACAATAGCCAGCATGCGACGGGAACTGGACGAGCGGTTCACCGTGATTCGGATCGGCGTGTTCGGGTCATTCGCCAGGGGAGACGAAGGCCCTCAAAGCGATGTGGATGTCATTGTGGAATTGGCGGAGCCGACTTTCGATCACTACATGGATCTCAAGTTCAGGCTGGAAGAGGTACTCCAACGTTCCGTCGACCTGGTCTTGGCGGACACCGTGAAACCGCGTCTCAAGCCGATCATCGAACGCGAGGTGGTCTATGCCTAGAGACCCTCGCCTGTACCTCGATGACGTCCTGGAGGCGATAGGCCTGATCCAGGAAGACACAGGAGGCCGTGGCCCGCAATCTCGAGATCATCGGCGAGGCGGCCCGTGCCTTGCCGGAATCCACCAAGGCTGGTGCCTCGGATATTGAATGGCGCAAGATCGTAGCCTTGCGGAACATCCTGAGTCACGAGTACTTTGGAGTCAGCCTCCCCGTGGTTTGGGATGTCGTGCAAAACAAGCTGGGACCGCTCGAAATCGGCTGCCGGAGACTCCTAGAAATCTTGGACCAAACGCGGCAGGAATAGTTGCCAAACGGCTACGCCGGTAAGTGCCACCTCTGCGTGGACGTGCGCCGATTTCTCGTGGAGAGAGCAGACTTCGCCGAGCTGCGCCCTCCCGGGTTCTACGACAACTTCTGAGCGGGCGTGGCGTCTCGGCTACCCCAGACCTCCCTTTCTCCGAGCAGCACTGTGTCCCCATCTGCGGTTGCCGTTGACACAGTCAGTGGGCCATGCTATACTCCAGCGCACGAGGGTGCATGACGGCACGCCTGCCCGATCTCCTCGCGATGGTGAACCTCCTTGAGTTTCGGGAGACACGCAGCTTGGTGGCACAATCCGCCATTCAGACCACCGCCCACGACCCACTCTGGAAGACTATTGGGGTCCGGAGATATTGGGGTGGGCTCTCTCCCCAAGAAGGAGGAGATAGCCGAGATCCGTGCCCTTTTCGCAGAACCAGTGAGCCCTACGGAGGGTTCCCGGGACCCATGGTAACCGCAAAGCTCTTGATGCCCATGACCAGAGGATGCCACTGATGCCCCTTTTCCTCGACCACTTCAGCCTGATCTCCCGCTACTACGATCGCCTCTTCCCCGTTCAAGATGCCGACCGGCTGCGGGAGTTGCTGCAACTCCCTGCGTCCGGGCCAGTCCTGGACCTGGGCGGTGGCACGGGTCAGGTCGCGTTGGCCCTGGAAGGCTTGGTGGACCCTGTCGTGATCCTGGATGAGTCGGTAGGTATGTTGCGCCAGGCACGCCTCAAAGGGCTGCCCGCAGTGCGTGGTGAGGCGGAGCAGCTCCCCTTTGCCTCGGGAGCCTTCGCCCGCATCCTCGTGGTAGACAGCTTTCACCACCTGAGAGACCAACGAAAGACGGCCGCGGAGCTGTTGCGCGTGCTGGCACCCGGCGGGCGGCTGGTCGTAGAAGAAGGCAACGTGGAATTGACCCCGGTACGGTTGATCGCCCTGGCAGAGAAGCTGCTCCTAATGCGCAGCCGCTTCTTTCCCCCTCAGGCGCTATTGGCGATGTTCGAGGTCGCTGGCGGCCGCGTGCGCCTCTACCGGGAGGGTGCGAAGTTCTGGGCGGTGGTGGAGGCCTCATCGGACGCGGGATTAGTAGTCCCGAGGCAGAGAGCTCAGGACGAACGTAGGAGGCTATGAAGATGCCAGGCACTGGAGCGGGCTGGGATTCGTTCTTCTACAGGGTTTACATCATCGGCGGCCTCGTGGTCGTCGTCGCCGTCTGCCTGGCCGTGGGCGGGCTGTCTCCGCCAGCAGAAGTAGAGGCGCGGCTGCCCCTGATGTTCGGGACGGTCACCCTATGGTTCATCGGCATTCTGGCCTACTGGTGGGTGCAATTCCTGTTCCTCGGCTACGCCGAGCCGGAGCGTTGGGTCAAGGAAGACGAGGACGAGACGCCGGACATCAAGGCCCTCAAGAGTTGGTCCACGCTCTCTGAGGCGATGAGCGTCTATGGGGGAGACGTCGAAGAGTTGAAGAAGCTGGACAAAGCCGCCCGGCGTCCAGTGCTGGAGTGGTTCTTCTGGGTCAACGTGCTCTGCCTCTACTGCCTCAGCAACCCCTGGCTGACCATCTCTGGTATCCTGACTCCCGAGAGGCAGAGGTACTTCGTCGCTGGAGTGATCGGCCTGATCGTCTTCATCATGGTCAGAACCTACTTCCTGCTGGGGGCCAGGATCGCGGCGGGGGAATACGCTTACCTCAGGCCGCTGGGACTGGAGGTGGCGGAGACACCAACGCTGGACTTCAGGAGGATCGCCGGGACAGCCGTAAAGGGGCCCCGGGGGCCGGTCGCCCGCAGAGGAACGGTGCTGGCGGGCACCCGGCACAATAGATCCGTGCAGGTGGTGGTTGACAGGCACCGTAACTACACCATGGTGCAGGCACGAGTCCCAAGCTTCACCGTGGAGAGCAGGGAAGGCAAGCTAGTCGCTGGCGAGGACGCCCCCCAGGCCGTCGAGGAGAGCCTGAAGGAGTTGCGCCGGGCCAAACGCTGGGTGGGCCTGGAGCTACACGCCGGGCCGGAGGGCATCGTGACTGAGCGCGACCCTGGCAGGCATCAGAACATGTGGCTGTACGACCTGTGGCTGGCCGAGCGGCTGCTGGAGGCCCTGGGAGAAGACTGACCTGGCCTGCTGACGTGGCCGCCACCGCGTACACCGCCCCCTCCGCGGCAGGCATCGACGTCCCGCCGTGCTACGGGAAATAGGCAGGCTGCGAAATGGGGCAATCCAATCCCTCGGGCGTCGGGAAGACGTAGAGAGTGTACCAAAGCGTAGGCCCGTACGCCAAGTAGTCGACCTGTTTGCCGCAGCCCACCCTCCGCTGGACGTCCTCCAGTGAGGTGAACGTCCACGGCTGCCAGAGGGCAGCCCTCATCTCGCCGCTAACCCTGTCCCACACGGCAGCCTTGACCTCGACGTACATGTCCTCCACAGAGATGGGCACCACGATGGTATCGGGATGGGGGTCCATGTTCAGACCCCACAACTCGAAGAAATGGGGTCCGCAATCGCCACCAAGGTTCATTCCTTTGACCAGGCAACCGGTGAAAGCGCCGGTGTCGCAACTCGCCTGGAACTCCTTGACCTGTCCGTTCACCGACAACAACCAGGCAGGATAGAAATCGCAGTCCTCATCGAATTGAATCCCGTGGAAGGTGACCATGGCATACTCAGGGCACTTCGGCAGATCGTAGTCGTTGTCCGGCGTCAGCGCGCTCAAGGCGGACTGCGCCTGCCCCGCGACGGCGCGGACCTGCCAACTGATGTGTGTCCCACACTTCCGGGGCAGCATCACCGTGGCCCCTCGGCTGGTTGGACCCACCAGCAACCAGCCACCGCCCACATTGTACGGCACCCCGTTCAGCAGGATCTGGAAGCCGGAGATTGTGTTTGGATCTCCGTCCCACTTCCAACTGAGCGCCCGCGTCAGGGGATCGACGGGGTTGAAAGAGCGGACCATGTCTTCGAACACGTCGTAGGGCGCGGGGATCGACGGGTCATCGTAGCTGAAGGTGGTCATCTGGCCACTGGTGTCCAGCGCACCGCTCAATGGCCTGATGGCCAGACCGATCTCCAGGCCACTTCCACCCATAGTGAGCCTCGTCCCGTCCCAGGTCTGCCGCGGATATACGCCGCTCAGAGTCCCGATCTCACCGAGCTTTCCGCCCAACCATCCCCAGCACTCTCCCAGGACCTCCAGCGAATCGTCTCCAGGGATGGGCACGGCCAGCTTGGTCTCGCTACCGGCCGAGACAGAGAAGTTGTCCCCCCACAGCGCCGGCTGCACGAAGTCGTCGAAGTAGCGCTCTCCGGGCACACGGATGTGAGG
>CAZQDO010000303.1:0-7360 GCA_964592085.1 uncultured Anaerolineae bacterium
GCCCAGCCCAATGGCAGCGGCTTCTCCTGCCGGTCGTACACTTCCAGTTTTCCTCGTGGTACGGTGCTGGTGGCCATGTCCAGCACGAAGGGACGTTCCTCGCCAGACGGGGTGGCCACGCTGATGGGATTGGTGCCCAGCAGGGCGTCCTTTCCGAAGGTCGGCACCACCAGCACCGCAGCGTTGGTCATGGAGATGCCGATCATTTCGTGCTCCAGGGCCATCATTGAGTAGTAGCCAGCGATGCCGTAGTGGTTGGAGTTACGCACAGCCACAAAGCCAATACCCATCTCCTGGGCTTTTTCGATGGCCAACCTCATGCCCCGCACGCCGACCGGCTGTCCCAATCCGGCCCCCCCATCTATCAGAGCCGTGCCGGGGGTCTCGTGCACGATCTCTATGTCTGGACGGGCCAACATCACCCCGTCCCGCAGGCCATCTACGTAGCGCTTCAAGCGGGCCACGCCGTGGGAGTCAATGCCGCGCAGATTGGCTGCCACCAGAACGTCGGCGGTCACAACGGCATCATCGGCTGGCACGCCCATCTTCTCGAAGACCCGGCTGCAAAAATCGCGCAGGGGGTTCGCCCAAATCGTAACACTTGCTTCTTCGCTCATAGTCATCACTCCTTTGTGTGTTCTTTATTGGAGAAACCAGGTCTTTCCCCTATCTGAATGGACGAGCTATCATCTTGAAGCTGCCCACAGTGCAACGAATCACGTTCTTCAGCCAAAAACCTGGTTTCTAGCCCTTGATGAGGTGGATACGAGCAAAAGGGGAGCCTCAAACAGCCCTGGTGCGGGCCATCACCCAGTTCCCCTCCAAATCGCTGTTACCGCCGTCGTCGGCGAGATCATTCTCGTGCAGTCCAAAGGGCAGATCATCCAGCAAGCCACTAACTACCCCTTTTCACGCCCTCGTCTTCCATATCCAACAGGCGCTGCAAGGCAGCTATGGCTACTTCCAGCATGGATTCGTCCGGCTCCCGGGTGGTGAGCCGTTGCAGAGCTATGCTGGGATTTATGACCAATGCTCTTAACAGAAGATTGTCACGGTGAGCAGCGCTGAACTTGATCAGCTCATAGGTTATGCCCGCGATAACCGGGATGAGAACGAGGCGAGAGAGGATGCGTGGCAGCAGTGAGGGCCGTCCCAGCAGGGAGAAAACGAAGATAGCGATCACCGCAAAGAGCAACGTGAAGCCGGTACCACAGCGTGCGTGGGCTGTGCTGTAGGCCTTGACTGCACCCGGCTCCAAAGGGGCTCCGTCCTCGTAGGCGCTGATGGTCTCGTGCTCTGCGCCATGATAGGCGAAGACGCGCCGGATGTCGGGGATAAAGCCGATGGCATAGACATAAACCAGGAAGAAAGCGAGGCGGATGAGACCTTCGAGGATATTGCTGACCAGCGACGAGGCGATGTAACGATCAACCAGCCTGACCAGGAACAAAGGTCCCAGAAGAAAGACGCCTATGCCGATGATGAAGGAGAAGGCCACGGAGCCCCAGGCAATCGGCCCGCTGAACTCGACTTCTTCCTCCTCCAGGGCCACATCGGCCGAGAAAAGCAGCGCGCGCATGCCCAGGACCAATGTATCCCACAGCATGATGACGCCTCGCAGGAAAGGCACCTTACCAATCGGGCCGCCGTATATCCTGACACTTAGCGGTTCACTGTGGACGATGATCTCGCCCGTAGGGCTGCGGACGGCCACGGCCACGTGCTTGGCTCCGCGCATCATTACCCCCTCGATGACCGCCTGTCCGCCGTAGTTGAATTCAGCCAATGGTTCTACCTCCAATTCGCAATGGTATATGATTGTACACCAGAGAACGCCAGGTGTCAACTTCTACGCGAGGGCCATCAAACCGGCGCCGGGAAGCTCACCGCAGAGACGAGAAGAGCGCAGAGGTTTGACTTACCTGATTTTCTCTGCGCTCTCCGTGGATTCTGCGATGAAATACCACCCTGTCTACTTGAGATCGTTTAGGCCTAGCTCTTGCAGCTTCTCGTCCGTAGGAACACCTTCCGCTGTCCAGCCTCGCAGTTGATAGTACTTCTCCAACATAGTCTCCAGATCGGGCAGCACGCCAGCCGCGCTGCCGCTGGGCCGCGCGTGGGTCAAAAGCCGCTGTGGCAGGGTGTCGTCCGCTCTGGTGATGCCAAACCGCAGGTTGATCAGTCGCTTCAGGTTGAACAGCCTCTCCCCGGCGCGGATGAGGTCATCGGCGTCCCAATCCCAGCCCATGGCCCGATTCAACCACTCCACCACCGTCTCCGGCCCCACCAGCCCCTTGACGATGAACTTGCACAGGCCCAGGGGATTATAGACGCTCTGGTAATTCTGAAAGTCGTAGACCACCTGCACCTTGCCGGCACTGTCCAGACGATTATACTCTCCTGCCTGGCCCCAGGCTTCCCACTGCAATCCATAGCCCCGCCAATAGGACAGACTTTCGAGATGACAACCTCCCCGATTGGCCGTAGCGTAGTTGAGGGCCATGTCGGTAAAAGACCGGGGGTCGTGCATGGCCAGGGCCAGCCCCTTGGAATGAATGGCCATCTCTTCAGCCTCGGGCCCCAATTTCTCGACCGCCGCTTTCACTCCGTCGGCCAGTAGACCCCCAACCCCCTGGCGCCGCGCAATCTGCTCCACCAACTGCAAGATGGCTTCTGCGTTGCCCCACTCGAGCTCCAAGCCGCCGGTATCTTCGGCGGTCAACAACCCCTTCTCGTAGGCCTCCATAGCCAGGGCGATGGCCGCTCCCGTGGAGATGGTGTCCAGGCCATAGCGGTTGCACAGGTGATCGGCCTGGATGATGACCTCGAGATTGTCGTTCAGGAGCAAGGCTCCGAAGGCTGCCAGGGTCTCATACTCTGGCCCGTGGCCCTCAAGGCCAGCGAGAGGGCCTTCGGTGGCCCTGATCTCCTTGCCGCAGGCGATGGGACAGGCAAAGCAGCGATAGTGCTTGTCGAGCATGGTCGCTACAATCCTTTGGCCGGAGGTTTTGTCGGCTCCCTCTTTCCAACTACCGAGCAACCAGTTTTTGATGGGTAGATCGCCAAAGACTTCTGTCGCCGGCACCCCGCCCCCAGTACCAAACTCCGACAAAGCTAAGGAGTTTTCCTTGATCCAGGGCGTAGCCTCCCGCACGCGGCGACGCAATCCCTCCCGGTCATCATACTCCGGTCGCTGGCTTCCCCTGACGACCACTGCCTTGAGATTCTTGGAGGCCATCAGTGCGCCCATGCCCCCTCGGCCCGCCGTCCGCTCGCCATTGCCGAGAAACATCACCCCGGCAATGCGAACCCCGTTTTCACCAGCCGGACCTACACAGGCCACCGATGCCTTGGGATCGGTTTCATCCAGAACACGCTGTGCCGTTTCCTGGGAATCCAGGCCCCAGAGTGGAGAAGCCGGGCGGAGCTCCACCTGCCCGTCGTGGATCCACAGGTAGACGGGCTTCTCGGCACGGCCGGTGAAGGCCACGCCATCGTAGCCGGCGAAGCGCAGCTCTGGCCCCCAATAGCCGCCGGCCGCCGACTCGCACCAGATGCCCGTCAGCGGCGAGCGCCCGCAGACCGACACGCGAGAGGCAGTGGGAACGAAAGTCCCCGTCAACAGGCCATTCACCATCAAGAGGGGGTTGGCCGGATCGAGGGGATCCAGCCGGGGCTGCAACCGGTCGAGCAGGATCTTGGCTGCCAAACCGCTTCCGAGGAGATAGTGGCGAGCCTGATCAGGATCAACCTCTGCTACATGCCACTGTCCCAAGTCGAGATCAACCCAAAGAAGCTTCCCAGCGTGTGCGTATGGCATCGAAGCGCCTCCTTCCTCAAAAAGTATCACTACATGGTGAAATCCGCCCCCATTGGACGGATTTCCTGACCGAGCAGAAATCTGCTGGATTTGATGAGCCGCGCAGGACTCGAACCTGCAACCCGCTGATTAAGAGTCAGCTGCTCTGCCAAGTTGAGCTAGCGGCCCAAGTGAGGATCCAATTTCCTTAATCCATGCTGAGGAAATTATACATCGAATTTGAGTTTTGTGCAAAAACGATGGACGCCGATGGCCTTCTGGCAATGACCACGGCCGGTCTTTCACTGACTAGTTGGGAACTCACGCTTCGTCACTCTCTGCGAGTGCCTCCGCTGCCACTTTTCGAACTACTGGGTGTCCATGATGGAGCGCGGCGTTGAGGGTTTCCTGGGCCAGTGGACCACCAATGCGGGACAAACTTCTTGCTGCTTCTTTGACTGTCTCACTTCTAGAATCGAACCTCAGAGTGTAGTCACCTTCCCAGACTTCAAACTCGTCTCTGAGCACCGCGGCCAAGGGCTGAACTGCCTTTGATTCTCCGATGTCACCCAGTGACCTGGCGGCGCATAATCGGACATAACCATCCTTATGCTTGAGAGCAGTGATTAGCATGTCCGTCGCTCGAGGGTCCCCGATATCCCCCAGGGCATCTGCTGCTGCCCCTAGTACCATGGATTCGCAAGCGTCCTCTTGAAGCAATTTAAGCAGGGGTTCCACCGCACGCCTATCGCCAAGCCTGCCCAGCGCCTCGGCTACGCTCCTTTGCCAATCACGATCTTCGATCTTCTGGATCACGCTCCTCTGCCCATCACGATACGTGACCTCTTGAAGCAATTCAAGTAAGGGTTCTACGGCACGCCTATCGCCCAGCCTGCCCAGCGCACTGACCACGTCACGATTTGGGACCTCGCTAAGCGATTTAAGCAGCGGTTCCACGGCGCGCCGATCGCCAAGCCTGCCCAGTGCCTCGGCCACGCTCCCCTGCAAATCACGATCTGTGACTTCCTGAAACATTTCAAGTAGAGGTTCCACCGCGCGCTCATCACCAAGCTCGCCTAGCACTTTGACCACACCCCATTTCACATCGCCGTCCGGCGCTTCCTGGAGTGTTTTAAGCAGGGGTTCCACCGCGCTATCACCCATCTTGATTAGCGCCTCAATCACTTCCCACGCCGCATTACGATTTGTGGTCTCTTGAAGCGTTTTGATCAGGCGTTCCACCGCGTGCCTAGCACCCATCTTGTCCGGTGCCTCGACCGCGTTCTTGGGTGCAATCTCCAATTCAAGTTCTAGTTTCTTCAATTTGGCCAGCATATCCGTCTGTCGCAATTTCTGAAGAACGTCGTCAGAGACACGTGATTGGTCCCTCGTGATTTCCTCGACTAATTTGATTCCAGCTTTAACCGCGCTAAGGTCCCTCTCCGATCTGCCTACATTGTGATAGCAGGCACACAGCCAAAAGTCGTGGTCCTCCTTCGGGCTTGGCCTAGAAACCTCCAGACAAACCATTGCTTCCCGATTCCTGTCCTCTCGAATCAAGTCTGTAGCGAGCTCGTATAGTCTGGTTCGGATAACCATTGCCATGTTGACACCCCGCTGGGTCTCGACAAATGGGATCAGCTTCGAAAGAAGCTTCTCCGAAAGCTCAGAGGCACTGAGGTTGGCTGGCAACTGGTTCGTCCAGCGTGGGTCATCCCGATAGGTCTCGTAGCGGAGAAGAATACCGGCTAAATAAGTAACCAATTCAAATCTTTTGCTGTTGCGATCATCGCGCGAGATGGATGGGTAATCCAAACGCATATCAGAGAAGGGAAACCGCTCAATAAAAGTTGAGATCTCCCCCTCTGAGTGCTTGTTGAGGAATTTTGCCAAGTGCTGGGGCTGGCTGAATCCGTCGAATTCCTCGACCAATGAAGTGCCGGCATCAGCTTCACCTACACGCTCAGTTCCTTCTTCCTCAGGCGACACCGCGTCTTTCGCTTTGCTCTTCTCCCTCTTCCCAAACAGTTTATCTAAGAACCTCATTGCTCATACCCCTCTCGTTAGCAAGGCTTAGGAAAAACGGAACCCACTGTATTATACCGGCTTCCGCTAAGAAGGTCAAACGATAGCCCCGTACCGGTGCAGCAAGTCGGTGGCGTAGGAGGTAATGATTGGGGTGCGACCAAAGCTTGTGGTAGTAGCGATTTTAGTCGTTCCAAGTGACTGAAGTCGCTGCTACAGGTTTTGGCCACATTCTAGTGATTTGACATCCAAGCCAGCTTACAGTACAATTATGTTAAAGCAAAGGCTATACGAAAAGACATTGCCAGGAGGCTCCAATGCCGGTCCAACAATTGCCGCTTTTTGCCGCGAACAGGGAAGTGCCTCTCAGCGACGCCATCAGCGGATTTCACCAGCACATGATCCGCAAGGGCTTCACAGATAACACCATCTCAGCCTTCCTCAACGACCTGCGCATCCTCACCAGATACCTGGGCGAAAACCACCCTCTTAGTCAGATCGGCACCAACGAGCTCAAGGATTTCATGGCCTACTTGCGCCACGACCGAGGTGTGCCCTGCAAACCCAAGTCCTACGCTCGCCGGATGACCACGCTGAAGGTCTTCTTCGGCTGGCTGGCCGAGGAAGGGACCATACCCAGCGACCCCGCCGCGCCGCTAATTCATCAACGGGCCAGCACCCCTCTTCCCCAGATCCTCTACGAGGGCCAGGTGGAGAGGCTCTTGCAGGCTACTACGGACCTCATGCTCGCTGAAAAGCCGGATGCCCGCCCCCATCTGCTGGTCACGCTCATCCTACAAACAGGCATCAAAAAGGGCGAGTGCATGGCCATTCAGCTCAGCGACATAGACACCTCAGAGCCGAAAGCGCCCGTCCTCTACATCCGCTACAGCAACCCCAAGATGAAACACAAGGAACGCAAACTGCGGCTTTCGGTCGATTTCGTGCCTACCCTGCGCCAGTACTTGGCCGAGTACGAGCCCCAGAAACAGCTTTTCAAGTGCACCGCCCGCAATCTGGAGTATGTCCTGGATAACGCAGCACGTCTGGCCGGCATTGAGACCATCTCCTTCGAGATCCTGCGCTGGACCTGCGCCCTGCGCGACTACAAATCAGGAATGTCGTCCGACAAGCTACGTCAGAAACTAGGGCTGTCCCCGGTCACCTGGCAAGAGGCATCGGAAAACCTGAAGAAGCTGGCCGCACCACCCCTCTAAACGAAAGGATGGCCAACCAGCACACCAGCCAGTTGGCCGTATCCTTTGAAAAGTGCAGGTCTCCCCTCCGAGTTACGAATCGTGGAAGAAAAACCCGAAACTCCAAACTCGAAACCCGAAACCCTTACGTCATCTTCACCACGATGTCTCCAATGACGTTGGCCGCCTGATCCCCACGGTCGGCGGCATTGCTCAAGTGGCGATAGATCTCCCTGAGCTTGAGCATTTCCATCACGTGGTCTATGTCTGTAGGCCCATGGAACAGCTCAGCCAGCGCTTCTCTGTAAACGTGCTCCACCCGGTTCTCCAGGGCCTTGGC
>CAZQDO010000304.1:0-7322 GCA_964592085.1 uncultured Anaerolineae bacterium
GGATTTCATAGATTCGGATTATTGCTGCGACGTTGAGGTGAAGCGAGCCATGGACAGGCACGAGGCCGGAGAAGCCTGTGTGATCCCTGTCATCCTGCGTCCAGTCGACTGGATGAGTGCGTCATTCGGCAAGCTCCAAGCCCTGCCCACGGATGCCAAACCCGTGACTACCTGGACAAACCAGGACGAAGCGTTCTTAGATGTTGCTCAGGGTATTCGGGCGGCAGTCACGGAACTCCGGGCGGAAGATAACGACAGCAACCCCAACCACGAAAGACACAACCCTTAACCCCGACCCTTCGCCTCCCTCCTTGAGGCCAGTCTCCCGAAATCCAAGAGGCTTTCCAGTTCCTGCTAGCCACCGCCATGCACGAGGCTGGAAAGTTTGAGCTGTTGAACCTTGCGGGCGGCGGTGCGCTGGCTATGGGAGTCTTCACTCAAGGCGCTCCGTGCGCTCAGCAAGGGCTTGGGTGAGCATAGGAGTCTGCCATCATGTTGAGGGATTGTGTCAGTACGCTGCAGTGAAAGGGGGCTACAACGGGAGCGTTCCCGTTGGCCCAAAACATAATAGAGGGCGGGCCATGGAAGGCTCCGCCTGAAAGGAGTCTAACAATGAGGAAGTGGTTGACGGTAGCGGTGATGGCAATAGTGGCGTTGGGAGCATTGGTGGCATGTGGGCCAGGGTCGGACATCTTGCGTACGCCAAAAGCGGACGAGAAAACCTTTTGGGTAGAGTACAGAGTCAAGTCGAATGTCGCAGAGGTAAAGGCGGAAGTTACCTACGAGACGCCGGAGGGTGACACTATGGGAGGCACAGTTACCTTGCCGTGGGTGAAGAAATACCAGTTCAAGGAGTATGACACAGTACAGTTGATGGCGAAAAATCTAGGGTCGGGTTGCATCACCATCCAGATTTGGAGCTTGAACACAATTGCCGAAGAGAAGGAAGTCTGCGGCTTGTACGAGACCGCGATAGTTAGCGGGGTGTTGTACTAGCGTAGATTATGTGCAACCAGAGGCCAAATTGTCCAAGAACTCAGAAAACAAATCTTTTGTAGGGCCACTTTTTGTCCCACCGGCCTGTCTTTAGGGGTTCGCATCTGTCAGTGGTCTCCTTCTTGCGGGTTGCTGGCCTACCGGCCTCTACCTGTGCTGCTTTCCTCTCGTTGGATCGCCAGATCCGGCGGCTTGACGACAGGATCTGGCGATCCCTCTGGAGCAGAGCGGTGCAGCAATACATGCAATGAAGATCACCTATCTGTCGAGCAGTCAGTTGGCAGATCAGTAAGCCCAAATAAAGCAGCCGGAGCAGGTTTGACACGCCGAAGCTACCGAATGAAGAGACATATCCACTATAGAGCAAAGTTACAAAACTCGAGCTCCCGAACGATCTCGGGGTTCGTTGCACATAACTTACGTTAGTGCAGCAGCTAATCTTACAGGACAAGAGGCTGGCGAGAGCGCTGGAGGCAGAAAACTAAGAAGGCTAACCAGGCGAAAAAGAGACCAAGAAGATGAATCATGATAGTCTGGACCCAGAAATGGTAAGACGGGCCAAGGAATTGGCCGCAGCCCCACTCGTTAGAGAAATGGCAAAACTTCCACTGAGATACGCTAAGGCTGCATTCATTGCAGAACCTCCAGTAACTGATTCTGAGCCGATCGTGAATCATGGAACTGTATCCCTTATTGACTTTGGTGATGGCCCAATCGCAGTGACATGTTCTCATGTCTTGGACAAGTATAGGCAACGACTTAAAGAGAATCAACAGACGATCTTTCAGATAGGCAATCTAAGGCTTGACCCCCTAGAAGTTATCATTGATGAGAGTCAAACGCTAGACTTGGTCACGATTGACCTTAGAGAGGAGAAAGTCGATGAGATAGCAGATGGAGGAGAGATAGGTTCATGTTTTTTCCGCCCACGATCGTGGCCACCTCGGAACATCGTAGCAGGGGATTCTGTCGCCTTTGGTGGATTTCCAAGAGTATTGAGAAGGCAAGCATCACCAGATATGTTTGATTTCGGTACATTTAGCATTAGCGGACCGCCAGTGACTTTGGTCAGGGACGATTATTTTGTCTGTCAATTTGAAAGGGAATACTGGGAAGAATTACAGGGACCTTACCTACCGCTATACGACATTGAAAATGGCAAAGACCTGCATGACCTTGGAGGGTTGAGTGGGGGGCCAGTCTTCATCCTGACAGATGTATATTGGGAGCTTGTTGGTATCATCTATCAGTTTTCCCCCGAGTTTGACTTACTGTATGCGCGGCCAACGAGGTTCATAAGTGAAAGTGGGAGTATTTCCGCACCTTAGCATGAGCTGTGTGGCGTTGAAGTGTCAAGAGTCCAGCGCCCGTTCGCTTGTGTACCAGCACCTGCTGGGAGATGTGGGTCACATCTCCAGTGGCAAACATGCCAGGGTAACTCTTGACCCCGTATAAGTTGACCTTGATGCGTCCTTCCCCCCCCAACCTCCAATCCTTCGCCTCCCTCCTCGACGCCCAACCTCCCGAAGTCCAAGAGGCTTTTCAGTTCCCGCTAGCCACCGCCATGCACGAGGCTGGCAAGTTTGAGCTATTGCATCAAGTGCCACTGAAGAGAAAAGCCACCTGCGTGAACTGCACAGGTAGCTTTTTGGGAATGTTTTTTGTCCCTGCTAGAGCCCGATGTGGAATCTAATACCATCCGATTGGGCGGAACTTGTAGCCATAAATAATCACCCCATCCTCACCGTACTCTTTGAGCTTCCGCGTGACCATTTCGACCTTCATGCCCACCTGGGCCTCCTCGTTGTCCATGTCCGTCAACTGAGCTGTCACCAGAGGCCCCTCTTTCAGTCTGACCAACGCCACGGTGTAAGGGATAAACTCCTCGTAGCCTAATGGGGCGTGGAAAACGGTCGAGTAGGAATAGATTTCGCCCTGGCCACTGAAGGCGAAGGGCTGCACTTCTTTGGAATGGCAGTCCGGGCACACGGGCCGGGGTGGAAATTGCTTGCCCCCGCAAACAAGGCACTCTGTGCCCACCAGATTGTATCGCTGTTCCTTCAGTCGCCAGTGTCGCGGCATGTCCATAGTGGTTCTCCTATCCAAGTTAAGGTGCAACGCACTTAGGAAGTGCGTTGCACCTGCCACCTAATCCACCACAGCATTGGAGGCGATGACCCGCCGATACCAATTCGCGCTGGTCTTCCACACGCGCCGCTGTGTCCCATAATCCACGTAAACCAGACCGAAGCGCTTCGAGTAGCCGTGCGCCCACTCGAAGTTGTCCATCAGCGACCAGACGAAGTAGCCTCGCAACGGCACCCCTGCGGCGATGGTCCTGGCCGCTTCGGTGAAGTGGTTCTTTAGATACGCCACCCGCGCCGGATCATCCACTCGCCCGTCAGCGCCGATCTGATCCGGGTAGGCCGCGCCGTTTTCGGTAAGGTAAAGGGCTGGGAAACGGTAGTCAAAATGTACCCGCCCTAACAGCTCGTAAAGACCCTCCGGGTAGACCTCCCATCCCATCTCGGTTCGCTCCGGGTTGGGAAAAACCGTGCGGGGGGCGTTCTCGGACTCGGGCACCGCGCTGCTGCGCACCACGCCGCGCGCATAGTAGTTCACCCCAAGGATATCGAGGGGAAGAGCCATGGCGTCCAGATCACCACCCTGCACGAAGTCCATGGAGCGTCCGTAGTGCTGCACGATGTCGGGCGGGTAGCCCCGCGCTGACAGCGGATCGAGAAACCAGCGGTTGACAACGCCGTCCTGCTGCCAGGCTGCGGCCCGGTCGGCGGCGCTGGGGGAGGCCGGGGTCTGGCCGCTTAAGTTCAGCGCGATTCCCACCTGGGCATCCGGACTGTTGCGGCGGATGACAGGAACGGCCCAACCGTGGGCCAACAGCAGGTGATGCGCCGCTGCCAGTGCCTCGTCGAGGTCGGAGTGACCAGGAGCGTGCCGTCCCTGCAGATACCCGACAATAGCGCTGACGTAAGGCTCGTTGAGCGTCATCCAGTATGCCACCCGGTCCCCCAGGGTGCGAGAGACCAGGTCGGCATATTCGACGAATGCCTCAGCAGTGGACCGAGTCGGCCAGCCGCCCTGATCTTGTAGGGCCTGCGGCAAGTCCCAGTGGTAGAGGGTGACGAAAGGCTCGATTCCCGCTTCCAGCAACCCATCTACCAACTGGTCGTAGAAATCCAACCCCAGTTGATTGACGCGCCCTCGTCCTTCTGGCAGCAAGCGGGGCCATGCTATCGAGAAGCGATAGGCCCGCAAGCCAATCTCTTCCATTAAGGCCACATCCTCACGCCAGCGATGGTAGTGATCACAAGCAACGTCGCCCACATCACCATGGGCGATCTTGCCGGGCGTGTGGCTGAAGCGATCCCAGATGCTCTCGCCCTTGCCGTCCTCGTTCCACGCCCCTTCGATCTGGTACGACGCGGTGGCCGCACCCCAGATGAACTCCGTTGGAAAAATGATGGATTCAGACACAGATCGTCTCTCCTTTCATCGCAAATGCTTCAGTCTGTGAACAAGTTCTATGCATGCTCTTGCAGTGTGGTAAGGGGTCTTCCAGACGCTGCCCTTTTCGCCCCTGCATTCGCCCTCAGTTGTAATCTCCTGGTGCCACTCGCCGTATTCCCTGTCGAACTGCTGGGCAAAAACCCATTCCTCGACGTTGAGAAATGCGTCCACGAAGCTTCCGTCGCCACTCAAGGCATAGGCGTTGAGAAAGCCCACCAGAGCCTCCGCCTGGACCCACCACACTTTCTGTTTGACTGCGGCCCTACCCCTCTCGCCACCTTCGTGGAAGACTCCCCCATTCTCGCGGTCGAGGCCGTTCCTTGCTACTCCCCTGGCAAGCGCCAGGGAGCGCTCGTGGATAGAACTCACGTCGCTGGTCTCGCAAACGACGCCGGCCTCGGTCAGCAGCCAGGAGAGTTCTATGTCGTGTCCGTAGGATATGGGGGAAGGGAGAGGCATCCAGTCAAGCTCGAAAAACTGGAAGGCGCATCCCCTGCTTGTGTCGGTGATGGTATTCGCGCACAGGTCTATCAGCTCCTCAAGACGGCTCTTGACCGTCGCATCCTGAGAAGCCCGGTATAGATTGGTAAAAGATTCCAGAAGGTGGACGTGAGTGTTCATGGTCTTTCTGTCGCCCCTCACCCCGTAGTCCGGATGCTGGGGAATGGGGGCCCAGTCCGCTGAAAAGGATTCTCGATAACCCCTCCATTGGCTATCGTGACCGAATTTGTCTATCACGTCAAATGTCTCAAAGGCGAGCCTGAGGGCCTCCTCGCTTCCAAAGGCCAGGGAGTACTCGCTCAGCCCGTAAATGGCGAAGCTCTGCCCGTAGAGATGCTTCTGTTTGTTGAGGGGCAGGCCCTCCGCTGAGATCAGATAGTACCAGCCAAGCCTTGCCGGATCATAAAAACGCTCCCGAAGAAAGCTGAACGAGCGGTCTGCCATATTGCGATACACTGGTTGCGGATCAAGCCGGTAAGCGGCCGAGAAGGACCAGAGGAACCTGGCGTGCTGTACAAGACCTTTCGGAAGGGAGGGGATCGGATTGCCCTTACGGTCGAGGCCACCACAGAAGCCGCCATGCCGGGTATCCGGGCCATGCTTGATCCAGAAAGCCATGATCCCATCCGCCAGGTGGCGGAGATATTTGTCCTGGAGATCTATCACTTTTGCGATGTTGTTGTCCAACTACCCACACTCCTTCACAGCTCTCCTTCAACGAAGAGACAATGTAGAGCGAGACAAAGCTCGGAGGCAAGATGAGCTCAGTCTCGCCAGTGACCGTCTGGAAGCCAACCCTTTCCGCCAGATGTCCGGCCTCGAGGCGACAGACCTTCGCACTGATCCTTCAGAGAGAATTCTCTTTGATGAAATCAATTAGCTCGTCGGCTTTCGCAAAGGCCAGACAGGTGACCGTGTCAGCCCCGCCGTAGTAGATGGCCATCCGACCGGTGGCGGCATCGGTCAGGGCGGCGCAGGGGAAGACCACGTTGGGCACGTCGCCGACCTGCTCGTAGATCTCCCTGGGATGCAATAGATACGGCTCGGTGCGATAGAGCACCTTCCACGGCTGTTCGATATCCAGCAGCGCGGCGCCCATCGAGTAGACGAAGCCATTACAGGAGGTGAGCACCCCGTGGTAAATCATCAGCCAGCCCTCGGTGGTTTCAATGGGGGTGGGGCCGGCGCCGATCTTGGTGCTCTGCCAGCCACCAGCAGGTCGCATGACCAGACGGTGCTTGCCCCAGTAGGTCATATCGGGGCTTTCGGAGTAGTAGATGTCTCCAAACGGTGTGTGTCCCCGATCGCTGGGGCGGCTGAGCATGGCGAAGTTCCCATTGATTCGACGCGGGAACAGGACACCGTTGCGGTTGAAGGGCAGGAAGGCGTTCTCCATCTGATAGAAAGTCTCGAAATCGTAGGTGTAAGCCATCCCGATGGCCGGCCAGCCCGCGAAGCTGTTGCACCAGGTGACGTAGTAGCGATCCTCGATCCAGCAGACGCGCGGGTCGTAGCCGTAGCCCCACTCCATCGGTTCGAAGCCTTCGGCGGGCTGGAACTGGATGCGCTCGTTGTCAATCTCCCAATTCAGCGCGTTCTTGCTGCGCCCGGCGTGAAGCTGCATGGCTCGGCGTTTGTCGTCGCAGCGAAAGACGCCGCGGAACTCGCCCTGATACGGTACCACGGCCGAGTTGAAGATGCTGTTGGACGAGGGGATCAGGTCCCGCGGGATGACGGGGTTCTTTGAGTAGCGCCAGACGACTTCGTGACACTGAGGAGGGCGTTCTTCCCAGGGAATGTTGGACAATTTGGGACCAATGATTTTCGCCTTCGACATGCCTTACTTCCTCTCCCATATTATAACACGGATGGGCAGGATTTACAGATTCTTTCTGAGTTCAATCCGTAAACCCTGTCACTTGTCCTGAGCCCGCCGAAGGAATCCGTGTTCTCTTACGCCTGACTGCGGAAACATGCCACAAAATGATCCCGGTCTGCCTCTATCAGCGTGGGCCTGTCTCCGGCACAACCTTTGTCTGCGATTGGACACCGTTCGTAATAGACACAACCCCTGGTAAGCTCTGCCTGCTGTCCTCTTAGCTCGATCCCTACTTCTTCCCATTTCTTATCCAGGCGGGGAACGGAGGCCATGAGCATCTTGGTGTATGGGTGCAGGGGATTGCCGTATATTTTCTCTGTCGTGCCCATCTCCGCCACGCATCCCCGATAGAGGATCACTGCTCTCTCGCTGATGTAGTAACCCAGCGAGAGATCATGCGTGATGAAAAGGATAGATA
>CAZQDO010000305.1:0-7302 GCA_964592085.1 uncultured Anaerolineae bacterium
CTTGTTAACGTACAGATGGAAACTTGACTTATTCTCTATAGTATGCTTCGCAAGGATTCCGCTCCAACTGGAATGAAACACACTCAATTCAAATTTCCCTCGAAGGCAGCCAGGAAACTCAACTTAACTTGACAAGGTAAACGTTTTCCGGTATAATTAGGGCGGATGGAAAACGTTTACTTTTACCTGTTGATGCTGCGATGAGGGTAGCTGTATGCCTGTTTCGCTGACAGACGTGGCCCAAGCTGCTAACGTCTCCATCGCCACTGCTTCCCGCGTTCTCGCCGGCAGTGATCACCCCGTGGCCGAGGAAACGCGGTTGAAAGTGCTGAAGGTGGCCGAGGAATTGGGATACCAGCCCAACCTGGTCGCCCGAAGTCTCCGCACAGACCAAACCTACTCCATTGGCATCATCGTCGAAAACCTCCTGAGCCCCTTTATCCCCCCCATCGTTCGCGGTATCCAGGATCGTTTGGAGGTGGATGGCTATTTCGGCATCATCATCAATGCCGAGTGGGATCCTGAGATCGAGGCAGAAGCCATCCAGACTCTGAGCAAGCGTCAGATAGACGGCATCATCTTCGTGGAATCGTGCCTTCGTTCGTCAGATGAAGTATTCGAACTGGCGGACAAGCCTCACGTGTTTGTTCATCGCCTCTTCAACTCCCTCTCTATAAACTCCGTAGTCCCCGATGATCACCATGGGGCGCAGTTGGCAACCAGGCACCTGGCTCAACTGGGGCACCGGCGGATTGCCTTCATCAACGGGCCAGAGGGCTGGGATGCGACGATCAATCGAATGGCAGGTTACCAGGAGGAGCTCGCCGCCTGGGGCATACCCTTTGACCCAGCCCTGGTAGAGCGAGGCGATTGGGAAGTCCAGAGCGGGTATCTTGCTACCCAGAGACTCATGACGCTGAAAGATCCCCCTACGGCCATTTTCGCTGGGAACGATTTGATGGCCCTGGGCGCAATCTATGCCATTCAGGAAGCAGGGTGGCGAGTGCCTGCAGACATGGCAGTTGTCGGATACGACGATCGCGACTTGTCTGGCTTTGTTCGACCGGCGATCACTACCATCAGAATGCCCTGCGAGGAAATGGGGCGGGCCTCGGCGGAGGCCCTTTTGCGCCTCATCGCTGGGGAAGCCGAAGCCATAGAGCCGATATTGATTCAAGGGGAGTTGGTGGTACGTCAATCTTGTGGAGCCAGAGGGGAGGGAGAGTGGAGATTTGAGCCTGAGCGGGGTAGCCTACCGCGTAGACGGGCTCGAAGGCTCCGCCAATGAACCATCTTTGGGGGCTCGGTAGGAGCTTTCCCGGAAAGTGCTCGGAGCCCCGTCCTCTTATACGCAGTTTGGCGTCTTTAAATGCTCGTAAGACCCGTCCCTGGGTCGTCTTCGGGGGGCACTGCGATGAGAGGGGGAGCTTAACTCGCTAAGCCGCCCGGGGACGGGCTCTAGAGCCTACATAAGTGTTGCTGAACTTTGTATAAGTCCCCGGGGCGACTTTCGCAGGATGGCTTCGCTGGTGAGCTCGGTAGAAGAAAGGGGGTGGTAGATCGTCGAATTCTGAGTTAGGGTTCTCCGGTTTGGCTCGTTTTGTGACGAAACCTGAACAACAGCCAATTAAGTTTAAGGAGGGGGGTAAATTATGGAAATCAGACGTATGAGTAGGCGCGAGTTTCTGACTTTGGCAGGGGCAGCGAGTGGCGCGGCATTGTTGGCGGCCTGCCAGCAGCAGGCGGCGCCAACGGCCACCCCGAAGCCGACCAAGGCACCGGCTGCGGAGCCGACCAAGGCGCCGCCCCCGGCTGAGAAGGTGACCATCGAGTTCCTGGGCGAGCCAGGAGGCGCAGAATGGCGTGACGAGGAGCAGGCAAAATTCCAGGGAGAGAACCCCAACGTCGAGTGGGTTCAGGTGGAGCAGCCGGAGGGGGTGTCGAGCTTGGAGCAACTGATGACCCTGGTTGCCGCCGGTACGCCGCCCGACTGCTCCAGGGTTGAGAGCGATGTCTATCGAACCTTCTGCAAGTACGGATTGCTGCTTGGCATCTCCGACCGCATCGCCGCCGACCCGGATCTGTCGGCTCCAGACTACTGGATCCAGCCGCAGGAGCGGGACCGCTGCGAGTTCGAAGGGGAATGGTATGGCATCGGCTCCTGCTGGGTGGCGCCCCACTTCTACTACAACAAGTCTCTCTTCGATGAGCTAGGAGCCGAGCCGCCCAGCAACGACCCGGACGAGGCCTGGGCCTGGGACGAGTTCCTGGAGTTCGCGCGGCAACTGACCGTGGACACCAACGGCAACCATCCGGGAGAAGCAGGGTTCGACGTGAACAGCGTCGATCGCTGGGGAGCCTACTGGCCGACCTGGTGGATCCCGATGCACGCGGCGGTCCAATCCAATAGCGCTGATTGGGTGGACCCGGAGACCGGAAAGGTCGCTCTCGACGACCCGGCAGCGATAGAGGCGTTCCAGCGTGTCGCGGACCTGTCGTTGGTCCATCAGGTGGCGCCGAGCGCTGCAGCCTTTGAGGCTCTGGGCATGGCTGAGACAGAGTTCCTGGCGACCAAGAGGGTGGCACTGTATAATACCGGTTCCTGGTCCGTGAACTGGCTATGGGAGATCGAGGGGGGGCTGGGCACCGGAGTGCTTCCCAAGATGACGCGACCCGGCACCGACATGCAGGCCCACCTGATCACGGTTGTGAAGGACACGAAGCATCCGGATGAGGCATGGGAGCTGATCCGGTTCCTCTCCTTGCCGTGGTTCCAGGAACGGTACTGCCAAAATGGCCTGTGGCTGCCCAGCCAGACCGCGCTGATGACCCCTGAGGCCATCGCCCGCTGGTGCACCCCGCCCATACACCCGGAAGGGTACGAGCTCATCGTCACTGAGTATACGGTGAAGTATGGGCACTACCTGACCATGCCAGTGGGATACGCGAAGGCCGCCGATGCTGCTCTCCAACCAGCCTTCGACAAGATCTTTCTCGGCGACGCGAAGGCTGCTGAGGTCTTGCCCGAGGCCGTGGCAGAGGCCAATCGCATCATGGAAGAAGAGCAAGCCAGGCCCAGCGGCTAATTCGGCGACGGTCAGTCTAAAGTACATCACAATTTTGAAGCAGAGCGGGCTCCCATGCCCGCGTTTCGGTAGAAACCGACTGGATCGCGAGTGGAGATTCTTCGCTCCCTACGGTCGCTCAGACCTGTCCTGAGCTTGCCGAAGGAATGACATGCATCAAAATCACCTTGAAAAGGTACTACGCTCAAGACAGGCGTGGGAGCCACCTCTGCTGGTGGGTTGTGATCTACTGAATGTGGACGAGCTACGGCTGCGTGGGGTCGGCTGCGCGTGGGGTAACCGACCCTGCGTGGCCGGCGTCGCCATTGAAGGAGACAGGATGTGAGTGTGCAAACTCGCTGGTTGGGGCGTCTTTGGCCGCGAACGGCAAAAAGCAGAAGGGCTGTGACCGGCTACCTTTTCATGTTGCCCTTCATACTGGGTTTCCTCTTTTGGTTCTTGGTGCCTGCGTTAGTCGCGGTCTGGTTGACCTTCTTTGACTGGAATATGATCCAGGATCCGGTTTATGTCGGATTGGGGAACTTCAGGGAGATTTTCCGGGACAGGCTTTTCATACAGTCGCTGAAGGTCACCGCCTACTACAGCCTTGTCTCGGTTCCGCTAAGTTTGGCGTTGAGCTTTCTGATCGCGCTGCTGTTGAATACCAAGGTGCCTGGGATGTCGGTCTTTCGCACCATCTACTACCTCCCCAGCCTCGTGCCGGCAGTGGCGAACGCGGTGTTGTGGAACTTTGTGTTCAACACGGAATTCGGTCTGGTGAATGCGCTGTTGCGCGCTTTGGGCTTGCCCAAGATCATGTGGTTTCAGGATCCAAAATGGGCCATACCGGCCTTGATCGTCATGAGCCTATGGGGATTAGGTAACAGCGTGGTGATCTACCTGGCCGGGTTGCAGGGGATTCCCGAAGTGCTGTACGAGGCAGCCGAAATTGACGGAGCAGGCCGCTGGGCCAAGCTGCGGCACGTGACGATCCCGCTCATCTCCCCGGTCATGTTCTTCAACCTGATCATGGGCATCATTGGTTCCTTTCAGGTTTTCACGGCGGGCTATCTGATCACCGCAGGTGGGCCACAAAACGCGACACTGTTCTACGTGCTCTATACCTACAGGACCGGGATCCAATACTTCGACATGGGATACGCGGCTGTGCTGGCGTGGATCCTCTTTTTCATCATCCTGGGATTGACGTTGCTTGTTTTCAGGTATGTGGGTCGTATGGTGTATTATGAGGCACTGTGAAGACGTCGGCTAACGGAGGAGGCAGCATGGCAACGCAAAGTGAAACCGTTTCCGCAAGGCGGGCGTCTGGAAGCAGGCCGATGATCAGGCGACTGGTCAATGGGGATCGCTTGTGGCGGGCCTTGATATGGATATTGTTGCTTGTCGGGGCTTGCGTGATGATCCTGCCTTTCTTGTGGCTGGTCACCAGTTCCCTCAAGCCGGAGTTGGAGGTCTTTCGGTATCCACCGAAGTGGATTCCCAACCCTCCCCAATTTCAGAATTACATCGAAGCATGGACCACCAGACAGTTACGTCATCCAGGTTTTGGCGTCTATCTCAAGAATACCTTCTTCATCATTCTCCTCAACGAGATCGGCACCTTGGGGTCTGCCTCGCTGTCTGCTTACGCATTGGCGCGCATTGATTTTCCAGGCAAGAATTTCTGGTTTGGCGTTGTGCTGTCCACCATGATGCTACCCGGTGTGGTCTTGATGATCCCGACCTTTGTGATCTATAGCCGTTTGGGTTGGGTGAATACCTTCCTTCCCCTTACAGTCCCGGCGTTCTTTGGGGGTGGTGCGTTCTTCATCTTCCTCCTGCGACAGTTCTTTCTCAGCCTGCCCGAGGAGCTGGCCGATGCGGCCCGTGTGGACGGGTGCAGCGAGTTTGGCATCTATCGGCGCGTCATGCTGCCCCTGGCTAAGCCAGCACTGGCCACGGTCGCGGTCTTTACCTTCATTTGGACGTGGAACGACTATATGGGGCCATTGCTATATTTGAACAAAGATCCCAAAAAGTGGACCGTCGCTCTGGGTCTGGCGATGTTCAGGACCTCCATGTGGCAGCGGACGCGCTGGGACCTGCTCATGGCCGCTTCGACGATGATGATCATACCTATTATCGTGATCTTTTTCCTGGCGCAGCGCTACTTCATCCAGGGGATCGTGACGACTGGGTTGAAGGGCTAAGTGGGAGCTTTCCCGGAAAGTGCTCAGAGCCCCGTCCCCGGGGCGACTTTTGCGTGCCAAACTCCGTTTGGCCTACGGCTTCGCTGGCGACGCCGCCGCTTCGCTAACGGGTGACGGGGGCTGAGAGTGTCTTCAAGGGCTTTCCGGGAGATCTCAGTAGAAGAAAGGGGGTGATGGATCGGCGATTTCAGATGAGTTAGGCTCTCCGGTTCGGCTCGTTTTGTAACGAAATTCAAGCAACAGCCAATCAAGTTAAAGGAGGAGGCAAAATCATGTCAATCAAACGCATGAGCAGGCGCGAGTTCCTGGCTTTGGCAGGGGCGGCGAGTGGCGCGGCACTGTTGGCGGGATGCCAGCCACAGGTGGTCAAAGAGACTGTAGAGGTACCGGTAGAGCGAACTGTGGAGGTGGAGAAGATCGTCAAAGAAACCGTCGTCGTCCAGGCGACCCCTGCACCAGAGGAAACGGTGGAGATCAGCTTCATGGGGTGGGGTGGGACTGAGGAGGACGAGGGCGTCCGCGCTGCCATACGGGTTTTCGAGGGCGCTGAACCCAACATCAAGGTGACCTGGCTCCATACGCCAGACGCCTACTCGGAAAAGATGCTCGCGATGGTCGCCGCTGGCACGCCACCGGACACGGCTTTCGTCAGGAACCAGGACTACATTACCTACGCCCACGAGGGATTGCTGCTCGACATCACCGATATGCTCAAGGCCGACCCGGTCGTGGGGAGGGAGGGCTACTTCATTGAGCCCCAGGAAACGGAACGCGCCACATACAACGGGCGCTGGTACGGCATCGGTTCCTGCTGGACAGGGTGTCACATGTACCTGAACATGGACATCTTTGACGAGGCGGGCATCGAGCCGCCCAGCAATGACCCCGATGAGGCATGGGATTGGGACTACTTCGTCGAGGTGGCCCGCCAGCTCACGGTGGATGTCAACGGCAACCACCCCGGGGATAGCGGCTTCGATCCGGACAACATAGAACGATGGGGCGTCGACTGGTCGAAATGGTGGATGCATTACCTGGGCCCCATTGAGTCCAATGGTGGGAAGTACATTGATCCGGATACTGGCTTGCTGACTCTCGATCAGCCGGCTGCCTACGAGGCCATCCAGCGTATCGCCGATCTAGCCCTGGTGCATCACGTGGCGCCCCTCGCCGCGGCCTTGGAACAACTGGGAATCAGCAACACCCAGATGTTGGAGACCGGCAAGCTGGCGATGGCGATAGATGGTTCCTGGGCGCTGGCCTGGATGTGCAAGATCGAAGCTACGCTGGGAACCGCCGTCTTGCCCAAGATAAAGCAGCCTGCTACCGGCCTGCAAGCCCACCTGCACTCCGCATTTTCAGGCTCGAAACACCCTGAGGCTGCCTGGCGGTGGGTGCGTTTCCTGGCCACCGAGTTTTACCAGCTCCAGTTCTTGAAAATGGGACTCTGGCTGCCCAGCCAGACAGACCTGATGACTGAGGAAGGGCTGGCGAGATGGATGACCGCGCGAGTCAGCCCCACCGAAGGGGTCCATCCACCTGGCTACGAGCAGATCGTGACGGAGTATGTGCCCAAGTATGGCCATATCCTCTATCAGCCGCCGGGTTATCAGAAAGTCGAAGCGGTCACCAACCCGGCGTTCGACGCCATCTGGATTGGCGACAAGACGGCTGAGGAGGCACTGACGGAGATCGTGGCCGAAGGCAACGCCGTTCTCGAAGAAGCGCGCAGTTGAGGCTAAGGGTCCGTAAAGAAAAACGAACCCTAAGCGGGAACAAGCCTGGCCGCGCAGGGCATTCCAGTCGAGCGCTGGAACAGGCCCTGCGCGGCCATAGCTTGACCGGAATTTGGCTCCTTATGAGGAGGATATGATGACCGCGATAGCCCGCTGGCTGAGAAAACCCGCGGGGAGACGGAACGTTGCTGGCTATATCTTTATCGCTCCCTTTGTTCTCGGTTTCCTGTTCTGGTTCCTGATCCCCGCGTTGACCTCCATCTGGCTGGTCTTCCAGGACTGGAACATGAT
>CAZQDO010000306.1:0-2080 GCA_964592085.1 uncultured Anaerolineae bacterium
GCGGACCGTGTGCAGACTAACATCGTCATCTTCGATCTCGTCAGCGAGCGCCTGCCACCGGCGGAGTTGCAGGCCAGGCTGGGTGAGAGGGGGGTAAAGCTGTTGGCCTTCGAAGGCCGACGCTTGCGGGCCGTGACCCACTACGGCATTGAGGCTGAAGACATCGAATTAGCCCTGCCTGTCTTCCAGGAGGTGATGGGGCAGTTGTGAGTCCCAAGCGCGGCAAAGGTAAGAAAGAATATCGCCTGGCGAGATTCGATCCCTTGCTGACTTTCCTGGTCTACGCCGTGGTTGGCCTGGGGACCTGGAAAATAGACATGGAAGCTCGCTTGATCATCCTCTGGCTGGTCTTGTTGGGGGTCTGCCTGATCTACGCCGAGGAGAGGGCTTTCGCCACGCAATACGGGCTGGCCAACCTGGGGCGTGGCGCAGTCGTTGGCCTGGTCATCTCCCTGCCGCTGCTGCTGTTGGCCAAAGATGCCCTCAAGACCAGCTCGGCCCGGCTGTTCCCTGGAGCCAGCCAGCCCGTCCTTTTCCAGAATCTGGTTCTCCTGGCCACGCCCATCGAGGGACTGTATTTTCGCGGCTATCTGCAGCGGGAGCGAGGGCTGGTCGTCGCTGCCTTGCTCTACGGCCTGGGCCAGGGTATCCTGTTTTTGCCTGCCCTCGGCAGCTTTCCAGCGGTATTGGCTGCCGTGGTGATCGCGATGGCGCTGTTGGGATTTGTCTACAGCTACGTCTGCCAGCTCTATGGCCTGAGCGCCAGCGTGAGCTGCCACGCCGTGGTCAACCTGATCCTGCTGGTCTTGCCGCCGGCGTTGGACAATTGGCTCAGTGCGATTTGACGAAAACCGCTTTCTGTGTTATCATTTACCCCCAGTGGGGGCGTGGTGTAGTGGCCTAACATATCGGCCTGTCAAGCCGAAGATCGCGGGTTCAAATCCCGTCGCTCCCGCCAGAAGACCGACCTGATTCAATCAGGTCGGGTTTTCTTTTTGGTATTGCAAACCGTGCTCAGGCGTGGTATAATATGCACACGAGGCCAGTTATACTGAGCGCACTTTGATTTTGTGAATTTGGGTGGTGGCAGGAAGAGAACCTCGGATGACAGAAATGCACGATGGTAAGCAGGCGGTTGAGAAGAAGCGCGCCCTTTCAACTTGCAGGGCATGATTATCGTGTATTTCTTCTGTCTGTGGTCCTCTCTCTCACATATGCAAAGGCACACTGGTGCGAAAGAAAGTCAGCTACACTGCTACCCGAAAGGGGTATCACTTGATCGTTGACGATGTGCCGGCCTGGGTATGTGAGCAGTGCGGCGAACCGCTTTTCGAAGAGGAAACGGTGGATACCATCCAGGAGATGCTGCGCGGAGTTGACGTGCGGTTGGAAGGGCTGGCGTAGTGTGCTGATGAGGGAGGATTGAGTATGTCCACTGTGATCAGAGAGACGGCAATGAGGGCTGAAACTGCGCCGATTCATCTCAGCCTACACGTGGTCACCACGTTGAACATCACTGCCGCCGATGCCCGCCGCCGGGTCAATCGGGCGGTGGTGACTGAACTGGGCACGGGGCTTATCGGCCGCGACCCTGATCTGGTGATAGAAGGCGAGCGGTTCTTCTGGCGCGTGCCCATCGTTCTGTCACTACCGGGGTTGGGCGATCTGGGTCAGGTCGGTCATGCAGATGTGGATGCGTTTAGCGGTGAAGTCCTTGCTGATGAAGCAATGCGGGATAGGATCATTCAACATGCCAGAATGCTCTACCACGGTGCGACACTACCGGCAGAGTAATCCAGGCGCCTGCCTACAAGCTTGTGTTAAGATGGTGCTTGCGGCGATGGGCGACGACTTCAGTGAAGAACGACTCGCAGCCCAGTTGGGCAGCTACGAGTTTGGCACGCCGGCGAGTCGCGTCACCAGACTGCGCAGGTGGGGTTACCGGGTCGAGTTTGGGCTTTCTACGATTGATGACTTGCAGACTCAGCTTGAGTTAAGTTGGCATCACTCTCGCTGGATGGACTGCTCCTTGCCTGGGAGGAATTTGACTGCCTGGCAGCGATAATCAGCAAGTGACGGC
>CAZQDO010000306.1:2090-7296 GCA_964592085.1 uncultured Anaerolineae bacterium
GCCCATCCAGGAGCCCGCCCCTCTGGACACGCCGTGGCGAAGACAGGCCAGTCCGTCTGATGATAGACCTGGCAGGTTTCCCAAACCTGCCAGGTCTCTAAAGACGAAGCGCAAACCCAGGAAGCGTAGACGTAAAAGAAAAGGGCGTTCTTGATGATTGAGTTTACTGGACTTGCCGTGTGCAGACCGTGCGGGCCAACGGAGTCAGAGCTCACGATTGCGGTGGGTGCTATGCTGTTCAGGAGGTTCCGATGACTAGAGGAGATAGGTTCATATACGCTATCGGAAGCATTGTCGTGCTGACGGCTCTTGTGACGCTACTATGGGCGGTCTATGTCGTGTCTGCTGAGCCCCCTTTGGACACGACAGCAAAAGCGGCGTTGGCGGCAACAGCCGAACCAACGCAGTCACCGAACCCCACAGCGATTCCATCGCCCCTGAAAGCTACCCCAACACCAAAACCCACCAGAGCCACTCCTACAACTGTCCCACCGACACACACTTCACAGCCTACAGCAGTGCGGCCGACTCAAACGCCATCTCCGCAGCGCCCCTCGTATCGGGTTGTCGAGGCGCTGGCTGGAGATACTATCATCGTCAGTAGGGCCGGCAAAACCTATGCCATCTGTTATGCTGGCATTGACGCTCCTGACCCAGGGACAGTGATAGGCAGTATGGCGACTCAAGCCAATCGGCGCTTTGTTAAGGCTAAGACGGTTTACTTGGAGAAGGACACATCGGAGACTGACCAGAGCGATTGCCTGGTGCGCCACGTATTCTTGGAAGATGGGACCTTTGTCAGCGCCAAGTTGGTGTACTTCGGCTACGCGACAGTTCGTGCCGATTACCCAAACACGCGATATCGGGACGCGCTTCTGAAGATGCAACGGTGGGCGAAGGAAGCCAAGTTTGGGCTGTGGAATTCGGGATCAGGACCAGGTTCTATACCGGTGCCTACCCGAATACCTCTGCCACCGCCCACAGCAACGCCGTTGCCGCCTACGCCTACACCTGTGACGGCAACCCCTACACCCACAATCACTCCAACGCCCACGAAAGAGTCTGTGAGCGGCGTGACCATCGCAGCTATCCGCTACGAAACCAATGATGACGAGTACATCGAGATTAAGAATCAGGGCACAGCTCCGCAGGACATGACAGGCTGGGAGATCCAGAGTTACAAGTACAATCCTGGTGGGTGTGAACCGTATGAGGAGCAAGTTTACTCATTTCCCAGCGGACACATGCTTGAAGCCGGCGTTTCGGTACGCATCCACAGCGGTGAGGAACCCTTTGCCAATCCTCCAAGTGATTTGCTATGGGATAGACGAAAAATCTGGCACGACAATGGTGACAAGGCTATCCTTTACAACGCTGTTGATGAAGTAGTGGACACTTATTGTTATGAAGAGTGCTGTCCATGAGTGGACCCGCCAGCGCTCTCTTGCGGTGTGGGCTATGCTGTTTGTGGTTGGCTTCTTGTCGCAGCTCATCGCCACGTTCCAGGGTGGGAATCCAAGTGGGGTGATAGAGGACGGAGAATGAGCGAGTACACCAGGGAAGAGATACTGAAGCTAATCGAGGAGAACGCGGGCCTGAGGGTTTTACCTTCGTGGCAGACAATCGGGTTAGGCGGTCATAGTTCACAGAAGCAACTAAGGAGGGACAAATGGCAAAGAAAAACGAATCGGAACCTAAAGCAGACCAACCGCCCAATGAGAAGAGGGAAGCCGACATCTGCTTCGTAATCATGCCCTTTGGTGGGTGGAATAACCATTACTACCTGGATATATTCAGGCCAGCCATAGAGGACGCAGGGCTGACACCGCGCCGTGCTGACGACATCTTTCGGCCAGGTACTATTGTCAATGACATTTGGGCCTGTACGAAAGAGGCCAAAATCATCTTAGCAGATTTGACTGGGAAGAACGCCAATGTGCTTTACGAACTTGGGCTAGCGCACGCTATAGCCAAGCCTGCAATCCTGGTTACTGAGTCAATCGAAGACATTCCCTTTGACTTGCGCGCCCTCAGAGTAATCGAGTATGACAAGAATGCGCCAAATTGGGGTGACATCCTCAAGCAGGCAATAACCGAGTCAATCAAGGAGACAATGGAAGCTCCTCTCAAGTCTATTCTTCCGACTTTCCTAGAGGTTGATGAAATTGCAAAACCTGAGGTGTCTCCCTACGAGAAAGAATTCCTCGAAATCAGGCAGGAGATTGAGCTTCTAAAGAGAGAAGTTCGCGGTAGCCGTGTTGGCCTTCCGTTCCCCCCTACAACAGGGTTAGTTGATTTAGATGCGTATAACCTAGATGCATATAATCTGGATGCATATAGAAGAGCAATCCCAACTGCGCGCGGCGATACGCTGGTATTCTCTAGTGAACGTGAGGCTGAGGAAGTCATGGAGCTACTCAGGCATTCGTCCTACGACCCTTTTGCCATCAGAGTCTCTAGGGAGAGCGAAAAGGAAACGGATGCGGATGTCTAGTGACCCTGCACAGCTGACTCTGCCAAATAGGGTGCTTTGCAACACCATCAGGTTTGCTATCATCTCCCTCACGACACGAATCTTATCAAAGACAGACATCAAACCCCATAGGAGGCAGAAGCGCAATGCGGCAAGCAAGCCCTTGTCGCCGCGGGTTCGAATCCCGTCGCTCCTGCCTGGATGAATCAGTTAGCCTGTAGAGCGATGACCGCCACCCGTTGAAAGGCGTCGCCGCTGGTGTGCTGGCCCACGGCAGTGACGGCAACGGTGTAGAGGCCAGCAGCCTGGGGTGTCCACGTCCCGCCAAACACCCCGTCGCTTGCCCCATCGTCCTGGTGAGCGCCGTCGTCGAAAAGGGATGTCTCTGCCACCGCCTGGCCTCCGGCGTCGCGAATCACGGCGTTCACCTTGGTGCTGGGCACGTCGCTGGGGCCTGTCAGCACGGCTCGCAAAACGACGTCCTCGCCTGCCTGGGCCACCGCTGGCCAGGCCTCGGCCTCTAGGCGCAGGTCGCTCTCCACGAAGACGGCCACCGCCCACAAGCTCCCCTCTTTCGGCAGCTTGGCCGTTGGGGTCAGTTGCACCTCCCATGCGCCCGTCTCCGGGCGTGTGATGCGAAAGCCCTTGCTCACAGGGGTGCTGGGATCGGCTTCCTGACGCAGGGTGACGTCGGGCAGTTTCGGGGCCGTATCCGGGCTGATTTCGCGGGCGTGGCTAGTGGTGATGGCCAGGTCCACATCCTGGTTAGGGGTGTAGAGCACAATGCTCAGCGCCTCGGTTTGATCCACGTCAAGACGCAGGGAGGTGGGCTTGTCTGGGTCCAGGGTCCCGCTCTGGAGGGCGGCGATCTGCAGGCTGCTTGGGTCCTCTGGAGATGGAGCAGGTCCCATTGGAAGGGAAATGGGATACTCGTCCACGCTCCGCGCCAGGCTCCGAAACACTGTATCGAACACCTCACGCGACTTGATCTGTTCACCGTGAAGTACCGGCATTTGCGTGGCGATCACGGGAATGGCACTGGTGGCGCTGTCTACAGACACGTACACGTCGGTGGGCACGGTGGTACACACCAGGGCGGTGTAATCGTGGATGGGATCACCGGCCAGGACAAAGAAGGGGACGCCCCGCGAGTCGTTGATCTCGCGGTTGAAGATGTGCTGCGTGTAGGACGGCGTCAACTGCGTGGAAGCTGGTGCGTAGAGACCCAGGAAGGCCGGTAAGATGGCGCAGGTCGTCCCAGCGTTGGGGGTTCCCAGCATGTACAACTGGTTCACGACGGGCGCTGGCGGCAGGCCCGGCCGTTCCAGCGTGGGCATCAGGGTGGCAACGTAGTGGCGGGAGATGAGCCCACCCATGCTGTGGCCTACCATATCCACCCGTTCAGCACCCGTCGCCTGTCGGACCGCTTCCACGTAGCGGGCCAGGATGGCCGCGTTCCCAGCGATGCTCCTGGTGGGTCGGCGTGGCTGGTTGAAGTCGCCAATGTCCATGGGCTCGATGCCGAACTGGCCGTCGCCAACGGCGAAGCCCTGTAGTCCAGAAGCGGCCACGAAGCCATCTGCACCCGTCCAGGCTTGCCAGGCCCAGGCGCCAGAGTTTGTGCCGTGAACCAGCACCACGGGCTTGGGCTGCACGCTCACACTGATCGAGGCCGTGAGCTGGCGCTGCGCTAGCGTTGCCAGCAGGGTGCGTTGTTGAACGCGCTGGTGATCCTGCCACGCCCAGCCATCGGCGGACACGGCCGCTGAACAGGTGCCGCTTGAAGCTGGAGCTGCCTGGAGTTGGCAAGTGGCAACCGGCTCAACCATACCGTCCAGGGTAAACTGCACCGCGTCCTCGACAAGCGTGTCCGTCGGATTGTCCAGGCGCGCCACCAGAAGCAGGCCATTGCCGTCAATGACGTTGCTCAATGCCTCACCGGTTGATAATTGCACGGCAACCGTCAAATGGGGTGTGCCCTGAGGTGTAGGAGTAGGTGTCTCCTCGGTTGGGGATGGCTCAGGGCTGGGGGTGACTGCCTCCTCAGTTGGCGCTGGCTGAGGCGTGGCCGTGGGTGGCTCCGCCGTTGAGGGTGGCAGGGGTGTGGGTGACATAAGTGTGGGAGTCGGTGTGTCGTCTGGCTGGGGAACGGCGGTGGGGCCAGGCTCGGTGCTTGGCGTAGACGTGGGTTTCGGTGTGGGTGTGGCCGTATGAGGGGGCGAGGGGGTCCCGTTGATTAGTCCTGACCCGCAGGCCAGAAGGGTGATGAAGAGAACAGCAAGAATGGATATAAACGTTAGACAGCCAAACAAACGTCGCATTCTGAATCCTCCCTGGTAATCACCCTCCCACAGGTTAGGTCGGTGGCATCGGGCAAAACACTAACTTTGGGCAAATATCCGGACACCCTGACCGACAAAGCAACTTGCAGGAGAGTAGGCTGAGTGGTCACACGCTCGCTATATAAGACGTATCTGGCGCACGATAAGTTCCCAGGTTGATGATGTTGGCGTTGTGTGAGTTGTACCACAGTATCAGGTTTCGTTTCAAGCTATTTGCTTTAGTTTGCCATACTCAGCAGATCCAAGATTTCCAGCAGAGGCGGCTCCCATGCCGCCGGTCCGCGGGCGTGGGATCCCGCTCTGCTCAGAATTTGGATCTACTGATCCAAAAATTGGGGGTTGACAAAAGACGATTTCTGTGGTATAAAGTGAACGGTAACGTGAACGTTCA
>CAZQDO010000307.1:0-7270 GCA_964592085.1 uncultured Anaerolineae bacterium
GGGTTATCCCTCCGGCAGAAGCGCCGCCAGCCACTCCTGCAACTTTGAGAGCGAGGGCAAGACCTCTGCCTCTGGCAAAGCATAGTCCTGCACAGTGGTCATGGCGCGTTGGTCTATTTGCTTCAGATCAAAGGTCGTGCCGATACGGGCTACATAGTCATCCAGCTTGGCGACGGCGTCGTCCATCAGCGTGTGCTTCCGACTGTGCCGCGCCGGTTTGAGGAAGGCGTTGGCGTAGCTGACGGGCAAGTTCTTCTCCCGCACCTCTACCAGGATGAGATCGGGCAGGTTATGGGCAGCGAAGGTGTTCTGCTTGCCGGAGGGCTGCGCCGTGGCCGCCGCTTCGAGCAGCGCCAGCACTGCCTGACGGGCCACCCTGACGTCGTCGCCCAGGTTCTCGCACAACCCTTCCCAGTGAACGTTAAAGTATTTGTAGTAAGCGGAGCTATTGTACTCCACGTCGCCGATATGACCTGCACCGGATTCACCGGAGATGTCGTCCACAGCGGTGAAGTAGTCAAATTCCTGCTCTAACGCGTTGACGGAGAGAGCGTGGGCGACCTGCACGGCGGCCTGCACGTCCTTGAAGGCATTGGATGTAGTCATCCGCCCGAACATCGCCACGTCCACGGAACGAGGCAAGCTCGCGCCTAAAGACTTGGTGATATCTTTGATCTTCATCTCAGCCCATTTTTTCGCCCCTTGCCCCTGGTAGAAGGCCAACAGCTTTTCAGCCAGTGGGCGCAGTTCGTTTGAGCCGATGAAGATGAGCTGTCGGGTTTCAAGAACTCCATCCTCTCTGTCTTCGTCTTCCTCTACCTTGCCAGCTTCTCTGTCAGATTCGCTACCAATTTCCGGCACACGGATGACAATGGCTTCGATGGTATCACCTTCCACGCCGATCGCTTCCAGTTCATCACGGATCAGACCTGGCAGACGCTTAGTGCGCTCGGCTAGCAACCCCTCATTCTTGAAGGCTTTGGCGAAGGTCTCCGACATGCGGATGCTGCGCTTGAGGCACTGGCTGGAGATACGGCCTCGCAACACGCCGCCAAAGTGGGCGTTCTTGGGGGAACCGGTATCATCGCGGTTCAGATTCGATGGTGCATAGTTCTGCAACATATGGATTTGGATCAACATGGTCTTACCCTCCTTAGATTTTTGCTTGTGATTCTTATTCATGTGCAAAGTAGGCTCGCGCCCAGCGTTCTTGCACCGACCGTTTGGGACGTTCCCAATTGAGCAGGTCTTGCAGCAGCCGGGGCCAGTTCACTGCACCGTGTTTGCCCTCCCGTTTGCTCTCCAGGAAGCGGATAGCCTGCCGCAGGCGGAAGGGGAGCTGCTCCCGATCAGCCTCCAAGAGGATTTCCACCCGGCGGTCGAGGCCTTGTGCATACTTGGGATTGCGCACCTTGTAGAGCGCATCGCCCAAGTTGCCCTCGCCGCCGCCTTCCGCCAGAGGAAAAAGAGTGGCAACCAGAAAGTAGGTCTCTTCCTGATAGCGTGGGACGTTGTGCGGAAGCATGCGGAAGAAGAGACCTAACACGTTGTGGGATTCGGCCAGGGTTCGCCCGGCATTCCGCTTGAGACGCGCCCGCTCACCGGCGTCGAGCTGCTCCAGGCGCTCGCAAAACTCGGTGACTCTGGGATCAAAATTCGGTTCACTCATCGGGCATCTGCTCCTTTCGTTTCTTGTACAATTGGATGTCACAGATCCTACGGCCCGTGACGCGCTTCCGCAGCGACGCCGCGTCGCTGCCTGTCATCTCGGAGTAGGTCTTGAAAGCTGCTTTGCCCTCCGCGACCACGCGATCCACCCAGGCGCGGCGGGTAGCTTCCCGCGTTTCGGGTTCAGCTACGGCCAGCACGAAATCGCGGAAGGGAGCGGCCAACGTGGCCCAGTAGGCGTCCGTCATGCGGCGGCGCAGGGTTTCGTGGTGTTCGGTCCTGCGGTCTTCGCTGAGGAAGGTTTTACGGAAGGTGCTGCTGATGATGCCGCGGCAGTCAGTAGCGAAGTCAATGGCCTGGCGCACTTCTTCGCTGCCTTCAAAGTCGTGGAGAAGCGAAATCGGCACGTCAAAGCCGGCGTCAAGCCACTCGAAGATCTTCATTGGCTGCCGTATGCGTGCAGCGGTGCGCATTCCGATGCAGCGGAAGGGATAGATGTCCACATCATCACGCAGACCCTCCTCGGCCAACTGATAGAGGACGCTCGGCGGCTGCGTACGACCCTTGGCTTCCTCATCAACTGGAGACGGTAGAAACAAAGATGCGAACTCGCGCCACAGCACCTTGCCTTCCAGGGGACGGATGGGTACCGGGTTCTTCTTGTCGCGTATGCGGTAAGCCGCGAACGGATCAAACCAGAAGGGCGCATCTTTGAGGCGGCTTTCGCCCATTTGGTAAATCATTGTGCGCACGCCCCACTCGCTCTCCTGTCCGCAGCGGGAGCAAGATTCGTGCAGCAGTTCGGGGTGCAGGCGCACGCGACGCGCGGGGAAGATGAGGCTATGCAGGTAGCTCACCTCGTGCACGATGGCCTTGCGCTCAACGATGGGCTCCCGCCTCCACCAGACGGCGTCCTCCGTGGTAGAAGCGGCCTTGGGTTGATAGGCCGGCAACACCAGTGAAGCCGTCAAGCTTTCGAAGAGCGTCTTGCCACCGGGCAGAACGTAGATGGGCGGCACGCCATTGATGGAGGGTTTGATCCCCCGCCCGCCGGCGGTGGCGAACGTGGGAATGGTGAACAGCCCACGGGCGGCACACGTTGGGCAGAAGACGTTGTCCTCCGCCACGCCATGGCGATAGTGTGTCACCGCGCTGCCAGCAGGGATCTGGGGCATCAGGTATGTGACCGTCTTGGTTTTGGGCCGCTTGGACGGCGTTCGCGGCAAGTCTGCGCTCTGCAAGAAAGGCGCGTCCTCGGAGAAGATGTCAAAGCGGTGGGCGTAACGTTCGCCAAAGGTATGAACCTCAGCCTCGGGGAAGTACCCCTCTGCCCACAGACGACGCAGATCGCCCGGACGCTGTGGGTCGAGCGCGTCCTGAAGGACAGCCGTGAGCAGACGGTGAATACCGACGATGACCAGCGGCGAGGGGTCGTAGATGGTACGGAATTTACCGGCTCGCAGCAAAGTCTCCTCAATGCCTACCTGTGCCAACGAGCCGTCGGTGCGCTCCAGTGTGATCCACGGCTCAGTCCACAGGTTAAACAAAGGTTCAGGTTGTGTCATAGGCTATGCTCCTTTCTCTTTATGGATGACGAGTCCTAACTCGTCGTCGAGGGTTACGACCAACTTGCCGTTTTCCAACGGGAATTCCGCTTTCCCATCGGTCAACCAAAGGGGGTGATAGCCCCACTTGAGTTTGGGTGACTCGGTGAACAGCTTGGGTCGTGGCGCTTCCTTGAGAGCCTGGATGATCTCCGGGCGGCTTACCCGCAGGTGGCGGCGCAACAGTCGCAACTGCATCTCCCGCGACGCACGGCGATCCAGGGCTACTGTCTCGTCGGTGGGGTATAAACGCGCCCTGTCGCCTTCCGGTTCCAATGGGATAAGGTTGACGCTTTCCCGGCCCAGACGGGTCTGGCCGACAACCCAGGAGGCGCCGGTTTCATCTTCTTCAAAGGTAAGCTTGGCCACGCGGGAACAAAACGACCATTCGGGGTCGGGTTCCGGTATCAACCGTTCCTTTGCCTCTTTTATAGCATTGGATCGCTTCATTTGCAACTTGCCCCACGCTTCCGCCAGAGGGTTGTCCGGCGAAACTCCCGTGATCCCGTACACGGCCTCCACCAATTCCCGGTAGTCGCCCGGCAAGCTGATCTCGTCGCGGTCCTCTAAAACCTGCCAGGTCTGCCGTAGCAAGAAGGCGTCGTAAATCCAACGATTGACTCCCAGGTTTAACTCGCCGTCGGAGTCAAGTTCGGTGTTGATCCACAGCGTCGGATGGTTGGTGTAGGAAGCTGCACGAGTGCGGTCGTGGCGCTGCAGGCGACCGGCCCGTTGTAGCAACAGGTCCACCGGTGCGAGATCGGAGACCATCACATCAAAGTCCAGGTCCAGACTCTGCTCCAGAACCTGCGTACCGACGACGATGCCGCGCTTGGGACGGTCGCCGGTCGGGCCGTATTTGCTAATGAGTTGTTGCTCCCTGGTCTGCCGATCTTCCAAAGGGAAGCGAGCGTGCAACAGCGTCAGGTCTATGTCCCCTGACCGCTCATCTTTGGTCAACTCTTCAAAGATTTGTTGGGCCTGGGCTACCGTGTTGGTGATCCAACAGGCGCAGCCGCCTTCAGCGACAGCGTCAAGCAGCCACTGGGCTTTGGCTTGAGAGGCGTCTTCTGCCAGATGCAGCGATTGGACAGTCAGGCACCGCTCAGGTTGATAGGCCGAAGGTATGGTGTGATACGGCGGCTGGGTCTGGCTAAAGAGCCACAAGCTGGGATAAGCCTGCGCCTGCTCTGGCGGGGCCTGCACATCCACGCCGTAGGCGCGTGCCAATGCCGCCCGCTGCGCCTGGGGCAATGTGGCCGAAAGGATGATGACCGATGTGCCCAGGGCCGAAAGCCATTGAAGCAGCGTCTCCACGATTGTGGTCATATAGGTATCGTAAGCATGTACCTCGTCGAAAATCACGACCTTGCCAGCCAGCCCCATCAGACGCAGCGCATTGTGTTTGACGTTGAGAGAGGCCAGTTCGGCCTGATCTATGGTGCCGACGCCGAAGGGGGCCAAGATCGCACGCTTCTTGGAAGTGAACCACTCGACCATCGCATCCTGATCAGCCTGCTCGGCATTGCCCAGTGGCTCAATACGAAGATCGTCTTCCACCAGGAACGCCTGGCCGTGGATGAGCTTGATCTCTGTCGGTAAGTCCAAGCGGTCGCGGAGATGCTCTTGCAAGCGCACGAACATCTGGTTACTGGTGGCCGTGGTGGGGAGCGCGTAGTACATTTCGTCGGTGCCGCTTGCCTGCGCCAGCCGGTGCGCCAGGGCCAACGCCGCCTCGGTCTTCCCCTCGCCGGTGGGGGCCTCGATGATTGCCAGACACGGCGTAGCAAGAAATTCCTCTGGGATTGCATCCACCGCCTCCTGCAACGGGCGCGGGGGATGCTTATCGGGAAACAGGGCAGCGAATGAGGTGGGAGCACAGCTGTGAGAGCGTCCAAGGAAACCGGCCGCTTCTACAGCGCGTTGGGCGCGCTTCCGGCTCTCGGGGATGTAGCTTTCCAGGTCAAAATCGGACACGGACTGGAAGAAGCACTCGTCCGAACCTAACCAATCGCAGAGGATGGTGAAGCCGGTCAGGGCCATCGTTGCGGTGGAGATGTTACCGGGCTCCGGCAGCGTGTAGAGAGTGGGTGCGAGGAAGTGTTCCTGCAGGGCTTGAGTGGCAACGTCGCGCAGTTGCTGCCACAGCGGAGGCTCGTACCCTTGTAGGCGAGCACGTGTTCTTTTCACCCCACCGCTGCGGCGAAATCGCCCGTGGTGCCCGCCGACCATATCCACCCACATCTGTCGAGAGTTATCCGACAATGTCAGCTCCGATGCTTCCCGCAGTTGAACGTAGACCTGTCCAACTTGTGAGTGATGGACATTGAAGCCAGTACGCCACCCTTTGAAGGGGAATCCCTCGGCTTTCAACCGTTCGTGCTGTGATTCGATCTGCGATTGGAAGGCAGCAGAGATTTTGCCGATGTCGTGCATAGCAATCACGTATGGCAGCCACACTCCCAGGGTTTCTGGGCCAGTACCCAGAGCTGTGGCCAAGACCTCCCGCCAGCGGGAAGATGCTGGAGGGCGTAGGAGCACTTGAGCCACGTGCCCTACGTCAAGCATGTGAAAAAGTGCGGGGTGAAAATCGTGAGTCGCTTTCTCGGTTTTCCCCCAGCAGCGCAACAACTGTTCCAATAACGAATCTGATTGGGATGCCTGCACACCGTAAACCTTGGCCAGGGATCGCGCATGTCGAGTCAGTGTCTCCCGCAGGTTTTCCGGCCCCACCACCTCCACATCCGCTCCCCACCCCCGAATCCACGGCATCATCTCCTGAGGCTCGGCCACTCGCGCCCGCCAGAGCAGGGACCCATCGGGTTGCTCCGTTACCTGCTCGGAGCGATGCCACTGTGTCTCCCGCACCCGATGCGCTACGCGGGGATGGAACTTGAGAACCACTTCTACCGGTTCCTCCTCGGTGTACCAGATGCCCCAGGCGTCGGCCAGCTTTTCACGGGGGTCAAAATCATCGGGGATGGTATACTCCCTGTCCGTCAGCTCAATGCGCTGGATGCGCTCCAGCTTGAAAGTGCGTATCGCATCAGGTGGATCCCGCCAGCCAATGACGTGGGTTGTTTGCCCCACGGCGTAGGGCTCAATGAAGTACGGGGCAAAGTCGTATTCGAATACCCGACCATCGGGCATCCGGTGCCACAAGTGGGCCACCCGCTTGTCAGACCAGGCACGAGTCAGTGTCTCCAGCACGTGCAGGTAGACGGGGTCGTGACGCTGGGCCTGGTCCTCCATCACCCTCGCCGATGCCTTCAGGTGTTCCGCTACGCGAGGGGCCAGCTTCTCCAGGGCCAGACCTAGCTTGCGGAGAGCGGCAGCGGCGTGGGGGTTCTGCTTATCGGTGCGGGTAGCCATCAGCCGAGCGGCCAGGTGTACGGCCATGCTCTCGTGCAGAGTCAGCCGCACGTTCATCAGGTAGTGGTCACGATCAATGGCCAGCCGTCCGTCGTCGGTTTCGTACACCGCAAACCGCGCCGTCAGATCGGGCAGGTAGCGATAGACGGTCGAACGATTGACGCCGATCCGACGGGCGATCTCAGCCTGGCTCAGACCATCGGGATACTCAAGCAGAAGGGCCTCAATTTGCAGTAGTCGTTCGGCCTTACCGGTCGCGCGTTCCATACGTTCGCCTCCAGTGCAACAGAGATGTTATCTGCTACTATTATACCACATCAGCTTGTCCATTCCGCAACGCTTCAACTTTGCCTCAGGATTTTCGCCGTCCGACGTAAAAAAGTCGGCCACGATCGTCTTCTGCCAGCAGGATGCCAGCCTCCTCCAATGCTGGTAGTGCCCGCGTCACCGATGAACGGGATAAACCAAGTTTTTGGGCAATGTATCCCGCTCGCTTGCCTGGATTGCTACGCACTGCCTGGGCGATCATTTCCACCCGTCGGTTGCTCGTCTTTCGTGCCATTGTACGCCTCCTGTTTTGTGATTTACCATCACTATACAGGAGGCGTGTTGCAGGTAACGCAACA
>CAZQDO010000308.1:0-7217 GCA_964592085.1 uncultured Anaerolineae bacterium
CCCCTGTCGGGATCAGTTGCAAAGATGCCCAAACCCTAACAGGGATTGATACCTGTGCTCCGGCGCGCAGAACCGCCGTGATGCGTAAGTTGCAAAGATGCCCAAACCCTAACAGGGATTGATACGAAGTTGTCGTTTCTCTAAACGACGAGGGAACGACAAGTTGCAAAGATGCCCAAACCCTAACAGGGATTGATACTCAGATCATCCACCTGTTCTGTTAGGTGGAGTATGGTTGCAAAGATGCCCAAACCCTAACAGGGATTGATACGAAACTGCGTACGCTTTTTTGTGCATAGTTTCTCCTTAGTTGCAAAGATGCCCAAACCCTAACAGGGATTGATACCTGGCGTCAAGTAGCGCAGGCGGTCAACACCTTTGCCGAAGTTGCAAAGATGCCCAAACCCTAACAGGGATTGATACTCAAGACTGTTCCGCACTTCGTGCAGAACTTAATGGTTGCAAAGATGCCCAAACCCTAACAGGGATTGATACTGGAACTGATCGGCCACCTCATTCAGCTCCCCAATCTTCAGTTGCAAAGATGCCCAAACCCTAACAGGGATTGATACGAATCACAATCGCCAGCGCCAAGCGAGCATTGGCAGCGTTGCAAAGATGCCCAAACCCTAACAGGGATTGATACCTGGCTTGCCCTCTTCGAGCACTCACCGACCACGGGTTTGTTGCAAAGATGCCCAAACCCTAACAGGGATTGATACGCGTGATGCCGGCATCACCTCCTTCGGAGGATGATGACAAGTTGCAAAGATGCCCAAACCCTAACAGGGATTGATACTTGTGGAAACCGGTCCTGAACTGCCAGAATCAGTAAGTTGCAAAGATGCCCAAACCCTAACAGGGATTGAGAGCTAAAGACGGTTAGGCGCGCAGTGTTTGGCCCATCACATTTCAGAAAAGGAGACAATACCATGAATGCAATCGCGTTAGCTGCACCGATCGTTCCAGGAAAGGTGGAAGAATGGAAGGAATTCTCGCGGGATCTGCACGAGGGTCCCAGGCGCAACGATTTTGCCGCCTTCATCAAGGGGTCTGGCCTGTCGCGGATTCGCTGCTGGCTGCAACAGGGCCCTGGGGGCGCTATAGGGATCCTCCTTTATGAGGGGGAGATGCCAGCGGGCTTCCTTCAGAAGATCGCAACCTCTCAAGAGCCCTTTGCCGGGTGGTTCCGTGCGAGGGTCAAAGAATGTAACGGCATGGACTTGACGCAGCCCATGGGGCAGCCGCCAGAACTGGTGACCGACGTTCAGGTGGCCTGAGCGAACTCGTCGGACGGAATCGCGGCTCGTCGCTAACAGGGCCGTCGGCTGTATGTATCAGATCGCGCCTAACCGTCTCGGCCGCGGCCTGCGAACCCGTCTTCTGCCAAACAAAAAAGCCACCTGCATCAACCGTGCAGGTGGCTTTTTGGATGTTGCCAAATCAGTTGAAGTCTGCTATACTATGCTCATCAGCGCCAACGAACAATGGAGGATAGGCAAAAATGGACACGGTACAGGTTTCATTGGAGCTGCCGCGAGGTGTCTTTTCGGCCTTGCGGCAGGATCCGCTCAACTTTGTATCCGAGATGCGATTAGCGGCTGCGGTCAAATGGTACGAGATGGGCCGCCTCTCTCACGCCAAAGCCGCCGAGGTCGCCGGGCTATCCCGGAGTGAATTCTTGACGGCGCTGGCGCGCTTTGGCGTCTCGCCCTTCCAGTACGACGCCGACGAGATTGTGGCGGAGGTCGTCGGTGACTGAACAATGGGTGTTGAACGCCTCGCCCCTCATCGTCCTGGCGCGTGTTGGACAAGAACACCTGTTTCACACTCTGGCTGACGAAGTGGTGGTTCCCCGCGCTGTGGCCATAGAGATCGAAGCCGGGCCAGCGGACGATCCTGCCCGCCAGGTTATCGCCGGTGGGCGCTTGACGATTGTAGAGGCCATGCCTGTGCCGGAAATCCTGGCCTGGGATCTGGGAGCCGGGGAGGCAGCAGTGCTTTCGTATGCATTGAGGAAGCCAGGGTGGACGGTCATTTTGGATGACGCTGCTGCGCGCAAGTGCGCGCGAAGTCTTGGACTGCGGCTCAAAGGCACCCTGGCGGTGGTCATCCTGGCCAAACAGCGCGGGTTGATTCCCTCAGCCACAGACATTCTGCGCTCTCTGCTCAACATCGGCTTTCGCCTCGACGAGAAGGTCATTCGAGAGGCACTGTCTCGCACGGTGGGCGAAAAATGGGAGTAATGCCAGTCACCGTAAATGAGAAAAGCCACCTGCGTCAACCGTGCAGGTGGCTTAATATCTGTCCGAAAACCAATGGGCTGGGCTCCCATGCCCAATGGCACCAGCTTTTACAGACCGCTGACAGGAGGATAGTCTCCCTGTTGAGTATTGCTGAATTGGTTGTGGGTTCGATATAACAACGAATCGAAAGGATTGAACGAATCGGTTGGACTGAATTCGATCAATCTGTAGTGGTCAGTCACACTTTGAACAAAGGCTGGCGATTGAAATCGCGCCTGGGGAGCGTCTGCGACGCTGATCGTCTGCCTCCGCAGACGGGTGTAGCGACCATGCAGATGGTCGCCCGGCGCGCTAGCGCCCTGCAGCTCCGATTTCAATCGGGGGCTCACCACTGGCAATGGCCAATTCGCGCTGGCGCATGGGTAGCGCCGGCACCTGCACCAGCACGTCCAGGTACCACCACCAGTGGGAAGGCGATACGCGGAGCCGATGGCGCTCTTCGGCCAGGTCAACAAAGCGAGCCAGTTCGGCCAGGAACTCAGCAGCGTGAGCCACCAGGCGGGCGTCGGCCTCGGCGAGTTGGCGGCGTTCTTCGCGATCTAGCATGTGTTCCTGGTCGGCTAACTCACTGCGCCGCCTGAGCATCTGAAGATGCTCAATTCCACTGACAGCCGGGTACTGAGTATCTACCACATAGGCTTGGAGTAATTCATTCATCGGGCGAATACGCTCTTCAAAATGCTGGCGGTCTTTCGTTGGTTTCCTGTCGGCCAGACCTCCGAGGTTTTGGATGCTGCTTTAGCCTCGAAATCTGGCGACTGGTGCTGAGTAATCTTCAAGAAATCATCGTCCAGCAAACCTCGGAGGTCTTTTCACCCCCAAACTTAAACACACCTGAGGGCACCATGAATTCCAGATAGCTCTCACAGGGCATCCTCTGTTTCGCTGTCCTCTCGCCCCCCTTCTTCTGACGGAAAGATTCGCCGGATCTTGTCGGGACTCTCCACGCGATCAATGTAGAGAATGCCGTCGAGGTGGTCTACCTCGTGCTGAAAGGCGCGCGCCAGGATCCCCTCCGCCTTGATCCGCACTTTCTTGCCCCGGCGATCCTGGGCCTTGACGATGACCGAAGTGGCCCGTTTGACTTCCCCCACGTAGCCGGGCAAACAGAGACACCCTTCCTCGCTCGCCTCTTCCCCTCTCGCTCTGATGATCTGGGGGTTGCAGAGGGTGAAGAGCTGGCCGCTCTGAGGGTCCTCCTCGTCCTCAGGCCACTCGATGACGATGACCCGTTCCAGCACGCCTACCTGGGGCGCGGCCAGGCCCATTCCGTTGGCGGCGTGCATGGTTTCCAGCATGTCGTCTATCAAGACCTGCAGGGTCTCCCCAAAGTCCTTGACCTTCTTCGATTTCTTCCGCAGTATGGGATTGTCAGCGAACACGATGTCACGAACGGCCACGACGTCTCCTCCTCTAACCAAGCTCAAATGTCGTCACACCGAAGATTTGGTGCAGGGGCAGATCCGGTTCGCCCTGGGTGTACATTCGCGCTGTCTCGAACACGCTTTCCATGTTGTAGCGCTTCACCAAAGCAACGGCCTCTGGGTTCACCTCGGGGATGTCCAGAAAAACCGGCCCACCAGAAGCCCGTTGCGCCAGGGAGAGCAAGAGCGATTCCGCGACCTGTGCATCTTCGGCAAAGAGTGGGCCGATTTTGAACCCCACGCGACAGGTGCGGATCACCCCATATCCAACTAGCCCGCTGTCTCTGATGATACCTAAGGCACGAGCGTCTGGCTGGTGAATCCAATGCTTGAGAAACGCACGTCGTGGCGCGGGGAAGAGCGTCCGGTCCAGGGTGACGATAGCTTCAAAGGGCAGGGCGGAAAGCTCCACAATGCCGGATAGGGTGGGCTGTTGGCCGAAATGGTTCCCCTGGCAGCGGATATTGCGATATGCCAACTGGAAGCCGGACTTCCTGTAATTTCCTTGCTGGGCCACCACGCCGTCTAATCCCACGTTTCGGTTTCCCATGTACCGCATGGCCTCATGCCACAATTGAAGGCCCAATCCCCGGCCACGGAATTCTGGCTTCACGATGTACAGTCCGATGAAGCCAAAAGTCGCATCGTAGGCTACCGCCGAGATGCAGCCGATGGGCTGGCCGTTGAGCTCGCCCAGGAAAAAGCCGTTGGGATCGGCCACGTAAAAACATTCAGCGTCGTGGAGGCCCGGATTCCACCCTTCGTCTGCGGCCCATGCGATGGCCAGACCCACTTCGTCTCTATTCATCCTTCGAATGACGAAATCAGCGACCGTCATGTTCTTCTCTCCACCGGCGGGAGTGCCCAACTTGTTGGGGATCTTCGTGGCCAAACCAGAGGCGCCTCTGGTGGGAGTCCTCAACTTGTTGAGGGTCTTGGTGGCCAAACCAGAAGCGCCTCTGGCGGGAGTCCTCAACTTGTTGAGGGCCTTCTCGCCTGCAAACCAATGCTGCTGTGGAGACAGCCCGAACGAGTTCGGGACTCCAGCGATTCGGACTGGCGATGGCTGCCTCACAGCGTGAGCAACAAGGCAGCGGTGCCGGTGACGTTGATGAAGTCCTCGGCGATGAACAGCACCCGCACGTTCAGTTGCAGGAACACGCCCTCCCGCAGCTTCCCTTCCCAGACGACGGAGTCGCCAAGCTTGCGATAGGGATAGCCCTCGACGCCGCTCAGCTCGATGCCCTCCTCTGCCTTGCCCACGTATTTGACCAGCGTGCCCGGAATGGCGTTGCCTTTCTTCACCTGGTAGGTCACCAGAGCGTAGGCATACTGCACCGGAGACTCTGTTGGGATAGAGGCCGCCTCAGGGGTGGGGCCGCGCACCGTCGCTTTGGCTGTCCCCCCCACGTAGAGGGTCTCTTCGGTGACCCAGAGCACCCGCAGCGTGAGGTCCAGCTCCACGTTTTCGATGGGGCTTCCCTTCCAGTCGAGGGAATCACCCTTCTGCTTGAAGGCGGTTTGGTCATCAATGCGGATCTCGGCGCCTTTATCGGACAGGCCAACGTAGTGAATGCCTGTGCCCGGCAGGTTGTATCCCCGCTCGATGCCGGTCTCGAAGGGGGCGGTGTAGAGCAGCTCCAAAGGGCCATCCTCAGACTTTCGCTGGCAGGCGGGCAGGGAAGAGAGCAACAACCCCAGAGCGACCAGAGTGATCGCGATTTTCTTCATTTCGTCCTCCTCTCTTGACCTTCACTAACAGACTGGGGAGAGAAACCAGGTTTTTGTCATCTGAGCCAAGCCAGTGATTATTCTGTGGACGTTCTGGAAAGCCTCAAAACGCCTTCTCAAGCGAAAAACCAGGTTTCTGATTGTCAGGTCTGGGAATGAATCACAGCCACTTATCGAAGAAGGCCAACAGTCTGGCCCTGTATTCCTCAGGGTGCTGTCTATCCACCTGGCGGTGGCCGGCCTCGGGCGCTACCCAGAGCTCTTTGGGCTCACCGGCTTTGGCGTAGAGCTGCTGTACCTCAGCCAGGGAGATGTAGGGATCCAGCCCGCCATGGATGATGAGGAGAGCTCGCGGAGCGATTTGGTCCACCCAGCGGATGGGGTCGGCCCTGGGCAGCCAGGATCCCAGACGCAGGCTGGCCAGGCAGACGATCAAGGGGCTCATCCAGGCGGCGGCCCAACTGGGCCAGCCCCGTTCTCTCACCCCGCCGGCGATGGCGTTCTTCATGCGGGCGAAGCCTCCGTCGCTGACCACAGCGCAAATGGCCTCGCTCTGCGGGGCAGTGCTGATGGCCACTGCGCCACCCATCGAGAAACCCAGCACTCCCACGCGGGCGATGCCCCGGCTGCTCAGATAATCAACGGCTCCCAGCAGGTCCAGCCGCTCGTGATGGCCCATCGAAACGCGCTGGCCCTCACTGCGGCCATGGCCGCGAAAGTCGAACATCAGCACGTGGTATCCGCTGTCGTGGAAGGCAGGCGCGTACTCAACGTCGGGGTCCATGCTCCCGATGTAGCCGTGACAGAAAACGACGGTTCCCCGGGGCTTTTCGGCGGGGATGAACCAGCCGCGCAGGGTCAGGCCGTCGCGGCTTTTGAACGTCACCTCCTCGTAGCTCAAGCCGTGGTCCGCCGGGCTGGTGCGCACGTTGGGTATACGCCGACTGATGACCTGTTGGGCGCCGTACAGGCTGACAGCTCCTGCTATCAAGATCACCACGGCCAAAGCCGCGATCAACAATGGGACGAGCATGGCAAATTCTCTATGCATGCATTCCTGTAAACTTGAGGCTCAAAGGCCCGTCCACGGGGCGGCCCGGGGACGGGCCTCAGAGCTTAAATTGACGTAAGTGGCGAGGTTACCTTTTGCCAGCGAGCCACTCCACTGCTTGCAGGGCAAAGCGCCGGTTGTCCCCCAGGTTGATGTCTGAAGACAAAGCAGTCCGACATCCGACGGCGATGATCCGGCCTTGACCCGCCTCAGCAGCCACCGCTATGGGCGGATTGTGGCTGTAGGGGTCATTGTATGCCTCTTCCTCACCCGTCACCAGGATCGTCACTTTCGGATCGTTGGGGTTGATGGGGGTGACGCTGAAGTCGTTGTCGTCGAATACGATTCTCCGCACCCTATCCGTTGCCGGATGAACGTGAATCTGCTTGGTGAAGAGCCGTCCTTCCTCGGCTTCGTTCTCTGGGTCCTGGATACCGCTGTCATCTACCTGGATGCCGGCCACAGGCATTAACACCGCATTGGCTGCCTTCCGCCAGCCCTGCCCCGAGGGGTTGTGGGCGGATCCCCAGAGGATGTGAAGGAACAAAGCCCCACCGCCTGCCTGGATCCAACCTTTTAACAGCGAAACCTCCCCCTCACTGAGGTCCGCGCGGTTGCAGAACAGGATGACGCCATATTGGGACACAACCTTGGGGGTCAATATCCCCTCCAGGGCCTGCACAGTAAACCCGGCTCCCTGTAGGG
>CAZQDO010000309.1:0-1000 GCA_964592085.1 uncultured Anaerolineae bacterium
GATCTCTCAGACCATCAACGCCAGCAGTTGGCAATATTCGACCGCATATTCGTTCAGCGGACGCCTGGGCTGGGCCAGGTGGTAGAGGAGATCGCAAGGGCTGGTTTCCAGGACATCCAATCGCGCGATCTCGCAGACGTGGTCAGCCAGCAGCACTGGATACAGGCACTGGGGGAATTCGAATGTCAGACGCCAGAGCTAACCGCTTTTGGGAAGTTACACTACTATCCGTTCGACGACCTGCCGATTCTCTGCGGTGAGGTCAAGGCTCGTAAGATGGGTGGGCATGGTATCTTGTGAAAATTAAGTATTGACTTCTGCCTCGATCTTTGGTAAGTGATGACACAAATCGAAGTGTAGCAACAACATCGCAGCCCTCGTAGTTTACCGAGGGCGGCAACGTGAACGATTGACAGCCGACCCCTGGCCGGGGAACGATTCCGGTGGGTGGTCGGCTGTTTTGTTTGTGACCCAGATTTCGCGCAGGGGAAGGTTGTGAGGCACAATCGTTGGCGTGATAGGCGCTAGCAGGCATTTCAAATGCAGAGATCACCGATGCCGGAGAACCGGCCAAACCTCCGTTTATAATGACAAAGCATACCCGAAGAAGCTGCTGCAATCGGGCAACAGTCATAACATTCATCAAGGAGGAAAGAAATGTCTAAGAAGACGCTGATCAATCTATTTCTAGTAATCGCCGTGTTGCTGACCCTGGGGGTGAACGCGGCCAGCGCCGCTCCCCCGGCTCAGGAGGAGTTGACCTACACAGTCAAGCTGGGTGACAACCTGTGGACCCTGGCGGAGAAGTACCTGGGCAACGGCGCGGCCTATTGGGACATCGTCAACGCCACCAACGCCAAGCATGAGGACGATACCAGCTTCGCCTACATTGAGAACCCCGACCTGATCCATCCCGGCTGGAAGCTCTTCATCCCTATTCCCTTGCCAGAGTGTGTGGACTTTGAGGATCTGTCGTTGGGGATGCGGTATGGTGTCGGAG
>CAZQDO010000309.1:1100-7191 GCA_964592085.1 uncultured Anaerolineae bacterium
ATCGATTCGTTTGCCATCGGTGGACAGGAACTGTTCATTGATGACGTGTGCCCAGGAGAGGGGAAGCCGCTTCCCTTACCAGAGTGTGTGGACTTTGAGGATCTGTCGTTGGGGATGCGGTATGGTGTCGGAGACGTGTTCGTAGCCTCAGGTGTACAAATCAGTGCGTCCGACTTCCAGTGGAGCGGCGGAGGCTGGACGAGCGGTGGCTTTACTGAGGTAGGGAACGCCGGGCACGCTGGTGGCTCAGGGCAGGAAATGATCGTCAACAACATTCTGCTGAAGTTCGACTTTGGCGGACCAGTGGCAGGCCTTTCGCTGCGCTTCGGCGAGTATGGCGGCAACCTGAACATCGACGTCAACGGCGAGTTCGTGAATTTCGGAAACTTTGCCGACATCAATGGGGCTGTCATCGGTGGTGTGAACGTGTCGGTGGTCAATGGGCTAGGCAACGATCGGGGAACACTGACACTGTTGGGCACGATCGATTCGTTTGCCATCGGTGGACAGGAACTGTTCATTGATGACGTGTGCCCAGCGGTTGGCCAAGGGTAAGCTTGCACAGGGTGTTCTCGATACAGCCTCTCAGAGGCACGCAGGACCATGGATGCACAGCAGCAGGGGCTGCGCTAGCCAATACTGCTCAGACCCAGGGAGGAGGGTGAGGTTTCGGCAGCCCGTGTGCTTTCTTAAGCCATCACGAACGGTCTGATGAAGGCCAACTTACTATTTAGGAGGACAATTATGACAAAGGCTATTGAGCAGTTGAAATCCGGTTTGACGGTGGGGCATGCTGCACTTGGTTTTCGCGGTGGTGTAACAGGGAGCGTTCGACAGCAGGTACACGATGGAGATACTATCAGTGTGCGGGCCGTTGGCAATTTCGGGATTCGGTTTCTTGGGGTTGATGCCCCCGAAATCAGCTTCAGGCTCCCTGGTGAAACCAGGTTCACAGCTTTGTCTAGCAGCAAGTGGGAAGCATTCTTGAGCGACCCTCTTGCACAAAGTTTACCACCATTCAATCCTCCTCTGGCTCCGGGACTGCTAAACCATTTGCAGGCTGGGGTGGGGCCTGGGGCTGCAACGAACCACCGCCATCATGCAGAGGCCGCTGAGGATGCCCTGGAGGAAGAAGTTCTCAAAGATATACAAGCACTCGGACAAACTGAGGAGGTCTTTCAATTCTTCCTCGTCTTTGCGAACGAGGTCGCGGACCGATACGGACGCCTGCTTTGCTTCATCAATCGCAATCAGCCTCATCCAACAGATCCAGCCCCACGGCCACTTTCATACAATGAGCGCCTGTTGCAAGCAGCCAAGGTGAGCCCCTATTTCATCTGGCCGAACATCAATCCCTTCCGCAAGCAAAAATCTGTGGTCGCATCCGTTCTTCCCCCGGGCACTGCCAACAACGTCGCTGACAGTGACAAGACGCTGAAGCTGGCTCGGCAGTGGGTCCGCGATGCACGGCAGCAGCAGACCGGACTTTTCGATGCGCAGAACCCCCTCAAGCTGGAACCCTTTGAGATCAGATTCCTGGCCCGACGAAGCCCACCAGGCCGGTGGGTCATTGATCTGAGTAAGAATGACGACGTTCTGATCAAGCCCCAGGAATACCACACCATACCCAATGTAGAGGATCGTTTGTTCATTCCAGAGGAGTATGTACCTCTCTTTGTCGAGGCAGGCTGGAAACGACAGGCGCAGCTCTGAAGTGGATCTACTTCGCAAAGCCCGGTAACATCAGGCGTCATTTTGTTTGGTGATTTCGAAGGAGGTGATGAAAGCAAGAGATGCTAAGAATTGATTGAAGCACAATGATGTCCAACAGAATTCCACACCAGATTGAAAAGGAGGTAAATCAAGATGGACAAGAAGCTTATCGTGACCCTACGCACGCCTGAGGATACACAAGTCGTACGCGATACAGGATGTACGCTGCTGGCAGAGTATCCCGACAGCCTGCTAGTTCGCTGTACGGAGGCGCAACGCGGAACGCTGCAACAAGCCGGCCTTGAAGTGACAGAGCTAGGGCAGCCGGCCATACGGATTTCAGGAGCATCCTTTGCTTTGAGTGATGCGTTGGAAGCAGACAAGGCCGCACCCATCGCTCCGGATCCTAATCGCACGGCCTACTACCTGGTGCAGTTGGTTGGCCCGGCCAAGGGTGAGTGGCTGGGCCAGGTGGGGGCGCTGGGCGGCGCGATCCACGGCAATCTGCCGGGGTTCACCCTGTTGGTGGGCATCCTGCCAGCCCGACTGGCGGAACTCCAGCAGGAGCCATGGGTGGAAGCCATCACCCCCTATCGCCCCGCTATGAAAGTCTCCCACCGGCTTCGTCCCGGAGTTAGTAGAGAGTTCAGTACGACAGATTTAGCGACGGTGGAGTTGGCCGGCGAGGAACCTGATGCGCGCGAGCAAGTAGAGATCAGCATCTTTCCGGGAGAAAGCACAGCCACCGTCGCCGCGCAGGTCCGCGCGGGCGGTGGCTTTGTGTTGGCCGAGACCCTCCAATCAGTCGTCGCTGTTGTACCGCCACGTGTGATTACCGACTTGGCGAACGAGGAGGGCGTGCAGGCGATCCTTCCACACAAGTTCCCCGAGTTTACCAACGATCGCGCTGCTGAAGTGATGGACGCGCCCGTAGATGGCATCTTTGCCGGCCTGACGTTGCGCGGTACCGATCAAATCGTGGCCGTCGCCGATTCGGGGTTGGACACAGGTGATGCCACAATGGTACATGCCGACTTTAGCGGGCGCGTTGTGAGTATCGTAAGCTGGCCCAATCAAATGGGCTTTGCCTCGAACGACCCGCCTCCGCACGACGACGGCGCACAGGACGCGAACTCTGGCCACGGCACGCATGTTGCTGGCTCGGTATTGAGTAATGGTGCCGAGGCTACTGCCGCCAGCTTCGCAACTGTGCCACAAGGCATAGCTCCCGAAGCCCGGCTTTATTTTCAGGCCGTGGAACAGCACGTCAACTGGAAAACGGTCGCGCAACTGATTGCCGACGGTTTTAGTCCAGCCGACATACCTCCCTGGTGGCCGCCTGACGCCATTGGCCTCCATGGTCTACCCCCTAATCTAAACGACCTGTTTAATCCCGCCTACACAACTGGCGCACGCATCCATACCAACTCCTGGGGCGCCAGCCTCATGGGCCTCTACGACGCTAGTTCACACCAGGTGGATGAGTTCATGTGGAACCACCGCGACATGCTGATCTTGTTCGCGGCGGGAAACGAAGGGGTAGACCTCAACGGCGACGGCGTGATTGACGAGGACTCCATCAACACGCCCAGCACCGCCAAAAATTGCCTCACCGTGGGCGCCAGTGAGAACAACCGACGTCACGGCTCCGTACCCACACCAGGCCTCGATGCTGATTGGGACAATCTGATTGACCCGGGGACCGGACAGCATCCCTGGCCCCAACTCGGTGCGGCCGGCCATGTATCCGACAATGTGGACGGGATGGCTGCATTCTCTTCGCGTGGGCCTACCGACGACGGTCGTATCAAGCCAGATGTGGTCGCGCCGGGCACGAATGTTCTATCAACACGCTCCTCCGTAGTCGGCCCTGATCCGCTGTATGGCGATCTAGCCGCTACTGATCCCCTGCACGGTCTATACTGCTGGAGTGGCGGTACCAGCATGAGCACGCCCCTGGTGGCCGGCGCAGCGGCGCTGATCCGTCAGCACCTGGTCCAACAGCGCGGGCATTTCCAGGACGGCGTCAAGCCCTCCGGGGCCCTGGTCAAAGCCTTCCTGATCAACGGGGCTGAATCCATCTCACCCGGGCAGTTTCTGGCCGATGCCGTCGGCCATCCGCCCATTCCCGCTTCCGACGAGATCCCGGCTGAGCCGAACAACGTGGATGGCTTTGGCCGGGCTAACCTCCGCGAGACTCTGATCCCGGGCCGGCTAGGAATGACCCTCTTTGCCGACGAGCCCGACTATGCCGTCGAAAGCGGGCAGACCCGTACCTTTGAGGTGCACGTTGTGGATACGGGGGAGCCGCTGAAGGTGACGCTGGTGTGGACCGACGCCCCAGGCCCGGTCAATATGGGCGGCCTCGAAAACAAGCTCTACCTGCGGGTCCGCGATCCGGGCGGCGCTATCGAGGACGGCGACACCACGCCCTACCCCAATGTCACCAACAACGTACAACAGGTGGTCATCGCCGCGCCGGCCGCGGGCGCCTACGAGATCGAAGTACGTGGTGTATCGGTCACGGAGCAGGCCCCAGGCGCCAGTCCTGGCACCAATCCGCGCCAGGACTTTGCCCTGGTGGTTTCCAATGGGATGGGCCTGAGCCTCCAGCCAGTCAGCATCGCCCAGGCCATTGACACCACAGGCTCCATGGACTACTTTGGCTACATGGACCCGGCCAAGGAGCGAGCGACGCAGTTGGTGGATTTCATGCGCATCAATGACAAAGTGTCGGTCACCGAGTTCTCGAAGCGCCCCGGCGTGCCCAACGACGCACGAACGCCGTATCCTCTGCGCTTACTGGGAAGCTTTGCCCCAGACTGGACGGATGCTCATACAGCCATCGGTGGGCTCTACTCTGATGGTCGTACGCCCATCGGCGCGGGTTTACAGGAAGCGTGGAACCAGCTTTCGGCGGAGCCGAGCACGCGACCTCGTGCGATCGTGCTGTTGAGCGATGGACTCAACAACGAGTCGCCGGATCCGTTCACCGTGCTTCTCGGCATCCCGGCAGATGTACCCATCTTCACCATAGCCCTGGGGCCGGCAGGCAGCGAGACCACCTTACGCAACATCGCCGATTCGCGACCCAACGGCGGCTACTACACGGTCGAATCGGATGAGGACGTGCACAAGCTGCACGAGATCTATGCCCAGGTGCAAGCACTGGCCGCGGGTGACGCCCTGGTTGGTTTTGCGTCGGCCTACGCAGAGAGCGGCTCCGAGACAGATCACAAGATGTCTATCGAGCACGGGGTCAAGGAAGTGACGTTCGCCCTATCCTGGGATCCAGGCCCCGGCGTCGAACGGATGGAACTGCTGGTATGCGGGCCAGATGGAAAGTGGTACGACGCTTCCGAGGCGGCCACCGTGGAGCGCAGGGGAACGAGTCACCATCTCGTGCGCGTCGCAGTGCCCCAGCCTGGCGTATGGGGTCTGAAGATCAAGAACTATGGCTCCTCCAGTCCGGTCAAGTACACCCTGTCGGGCGCAGTGCACGCCCCCCTGAGGCTAATGGCCGGCGTGCCCAAGGTGGGCGAAAAGCACCTGATGCTGGTCGCCCGGCTTCGCCTGGGGGACAAGGTCTGGGATGACGCCAGGGTGATCGCCCGGGCGACGATGCCGACTCTCTCGCGGAAGGTCATTCTGGAGGAGTATGGCGACGAAATCCGCGAGCTGCAGTTGCCCGAAACCGTCTACGAAGAAGGGCTCAGCGAGGACCAGATCCTCAACCTGAAGCTGGCGGTGTTCGCCCAAAAGTTCCGCTCCAAGGATGGAGGGCTGTATGACCCTGAGACCTTCGAGGTCGAGATGGCCCCGCAAGGCGACGGCACGTGGGCCATGGAACTTCCGATCGCTGCACCAGGCAACGTGGGGGTAGAGATACTTGCGCAGGGAGAGATCGAAGGTTTGCCCTGGGAACGGCGCGTGACTCAGTCGGCGTATGTGCCAGAGCCGACTGCGCCGGTGCGGAAGCTGTACATCGAGGACATCCTTGTCCGTCGCAACAAGCTGTGGGGTTACACGATCATTGGTGCCCGGGTGCTCCACACTGATGGCACGCCGGCTATGCCCCGGGATGGGGTGACGGTCAGCATGGTACTGACCCAGGGCGCTCGAAGGGTCAAGTCCGGCGACTTGCTATACTACCGCCGTGGCGGCTATTACCTCTGGCGGCTTGCCTTGAAGAGGGCTGGTGTTAAACCTGGCCAGGCCACGGTGATGGTACAGGCCAAGCTGAAGGGAGTGGTCGCCGCCACTGCCAGCCGGTCTATTCGCCTTTAGCTCGATGTCAGTCCCTGGGCCAAATGCAGAACAGTAAGTAGTAGCAGGCGTATCTGACACAGCAACAACCTTGACGCAGGCAGCTAACGTG
>CAZQDO010000310.1:0-7159 GCA_964592085.1 uncultured Anaerolineae bacterium
GGCAGAGGGCGGCTTCGTGGAAGTGGGGTTCGGCGCTGCCGGCCTCATCATTCCTGAGGAGAACCTCGCCGGGGCTGTTGCTCCCCTTGCATCGGCCGGTGGTACCAGCCTGGGAATGGCTGTGAGCAAGAGGCTTGTGGAGGGCCATGGTGGCACTATTGAGGCAAGACGCCTGGCCAGGAACGGGACAGTTTTCGTGGTGAGACTGCCGCTGTAGGTAAAGGAGGGGCCAAGCATGAGCCAGAAGGTGAGCATTTTGATCGTTGACGACGATGCCGACATGTGTGAGACGCTATCGAACATCTTGGAGGACAGGGGACATGGGGTGGTCATTGCCCCGGATGGTTCCAGTGCCGTGGCAGAGGTGGAAAGGCAGCACTTCGACTTGGCCCTCATAGACATTATGATGCCCGGTATGGACGGGGTCGAGACCTTGCGAAGGATCAAGAGGGCCGACCCTAAGACCACGACCATGATCATGACCGGCCACACTGCTCTGGAAGACAAGGTCTCTGATGCGCTGAAGGCCGGGGCAGAAGGCGTCCTGTACAAGCCCTTTGAGATAGGCGACATCGTGGAGATCATCGAGAGCAAGTCCGAGACTCGCTCTGGCCCCCCTCTCATTGATCTCAAGAAATATCAGGTCCAACCCGAAGCCCTGCGCCTGATCCCGGAGGAGATGGCCAGAAAATACGAGGTCATCCCTCTCCGTATTGAGGGGGATTCCCTGGTCGTAGCCATGAGCGAGCCTGAGAACCTGTACCTCCTCGATGAAATCCAGACTCGTACCAGAATGCGGGTAAGACCCTTGCGCGCTGCCTTGATGGACATGCGGGAGGCCATTAGCCTGCACTACCGGACCAAGAGCGAGATAGAGAGGGAAATCGAAGCGCTTGCCTCTGCTGACGTCGCTCGGGTCCCTGCTGCGCGCATCGTGGATCTCCTCATCGCTGGAGCGGTGCAAGACGGCGCTTCGGACATCCACATCGAGCCACAGCAAGACCGCCTGCGCATCCGCTATCGGATTGATGGCCACCTGCACGACAGGCTATCCCTGCCTTTGAACGTTCATGCTCCTTTGCTTTCCCGGCTGAAGGTTCTGGCCAGGATGGATACGACGGAACGAAGACGGCCCCAGGATGGCCAGTTCACGGTCTCAGTAGGTGGCCAGGATGTCATAACCGTCCGCGCCGCCACGGTCAATACGCAGCGGGGAGAGGTGGCCGTATTGCGTGTCCGGGATAAGTCCATATCCGTGATAGAACTCTCAGAGCTGGGGTTCCTCTCCAACTGTCTGAAGACCTACAAGAAGCTACTCCATTCCTCCTCTGGCATGATCCTGGTTAGCGGGCCGACGGGCTCAGGTAAGACGACGACGCTCTATGCTTCCATCAAGCAACTGGACACCGAAGAACGCAATATCATCACCATCGAGGACCCCATCGAGCACCATTTCGACGACGTGAAGCAAATCGGGGTCAACTCTCACGTTGATCTCACCTTCAGCAGTGGTTTGCGAGCCATCATGCGTTTGGATCCGGATATCATCCTGGTGGGCGAGATTCGCGATGCGGAGACAGCAATGGCAGTTCCCCAGGCAGCCTTGTCAGGATTATTGGTGCTGTCATCCGTCCACGCTAACACGGCCACGGGCGCGCTCTTTCGCCTGATTGACTTAGGTGTTGAGCCCTTCCTGGTTAGCTCAGCAGTAACTTGTGTTACCAATCAACGCCTGGTGCGGCGGGTTTGTCCCCACTGCGCCTCTTTACGCGAGGCGACCGAAGAGGAATGCTTGCTCTACGAAGAGGTCATGGGCGAGGCACGAACCCAATTCTACTATGGGGCAGGCTGTAAATTCTGTGCTGATACCGGCTACCTGGGCAGAACCGGCGTTTTCGAGGTCTTACAGGTGAGCGGTGAGATCAAGCGTATGCTGATAGGGGGGGCTCGTGGCAGAGAGATCAAGGATCAGGCTGTCAAAGAGGGAATGACGACCCTGCAGCGTGCCGGCATGTTGAAGGTGAAAGAGGGCCTTACTACCATCCAGGAAGTGCTGCGCAACGTCTTTTACTGATAGGGTCATCGTAAGTTGCGATCAAGGGCCTGATGTGGTATAATGTGTGCGAAGTGTTTCTGAATCAGCCTGAATTACCATGATAAGTTAGCTCAGACGAGCAAAAACGACTGAAGAAGCGTGTCTCTGCCAACGCGAGGCACAATAAGAGGCAAAGATATTGGACAAGAAAGTCAGTGTCTTGATCGTCGATGACGACGTCAATCTGTGTGAAACCCTCGCGGATATCCTGGAAGAAAAGGGGTATCACGTGGCTATCGCTCATGATGGGCCAGGGGCCATCAAAGAGGTGAGAGACCGGCCCTTCGATCTGGCGTTGATAGACATGGTGATGCCAGGTATGAATGGCGTCGAGACCCTGCGACAGATCAGGACTGCAAACCACCGGCTCAAGATACTGCTTATTTCCGAACACACTGCCCTGGAGGAGTCGGTCTCCGAGGCCACGGAAGCAGGGGTTGCCGGTGTCCTGTACAAGCCCCTGGACATCAATGCTATCGTGGACATGATCGAGGGGCGAGCCGATGCGCCAGGCCTGCCCAACATTGATCTCAAGCGATACGATGTCCAGCCGGCAGCCCTACGCTTGATTCCTGAGATGGTCGCCCGGAAGTGGGACATCATCCCCCTTCACCTTGAGGACGATTTCCTGGTGGTCGCCATGGCCGACCCCAATAACCTGTACGCCATTGAGGAGATTCGGGCCGTCTCCAGGATGGAGGTCAAGGTTTTGCGCGCCGCTCTCATGGACGTGCGAGGGGCCATCAACCTCCACTACCGAGCTGCTGGTGAGATCGAAAAGGAACTCCTCCAGATCCTCCCCACTGCCCTGCCGGAGCGCATGCCAGCAGACGAGAGGATAAGCTCTGACCTCATTGCCCAGGCGCCTATTGTGCGCGCCGTCAACCTCCTCATCAGCCAGGCGGTAAAGGACCGGGCTTCCGACATTCATATCGAACCGCAGCAGGATCACTTGCGCGTCCGATATCGCATTGATGGCATCCTGCACGACACCCTTGCGTTGCCCCTGAGCGTCCACGGGCCGATGACTTCCAGGATTAAGGTGCTCGGCTCGATGAACATCGCCGAACGCAGGCGGCCCCAGGATGGTCACTTTGCCGTCTCCGCGAATGGCACAGATGTGGACATCCGCGTGGCCACAGCGGACACCTCCTGGGGGGAGATGACGGTTATGCGCGTCCTGGACAAGGCCATGTCCGTCATGGACCTGGCAGACCTGGGATTTCTCCCTGACTCTCTGAAGGTCTATCAAAGGGTCATTCAGTCCCCCTTCGGCATGCTCCTGGCCGCCGGGCCGACAGGCTCAGGCAAGACGACCACCCTCTACGCCTCTATCAACCAACTGGACTCCAAGGAGCGCAACATCATCACCATTGAGGACCCCGTCGAGTACCGCTTCGCCAATATCAACCAGATGCAGGTCAACCTCCAGGCGAACGTCACCTTCGCCGGCGGGCTGCGAGCCACCATGCGTCTGGACCCGGACATCATCCTGGTAGGCGAGATCCGCGATAAGGAAACAGCCAGCATAGCCATCCAGGCGGCTCTAACAGGACACCTGGTTCTGTCCACTGTGCACGCCAATGACGCTGTAGGCGCCCTCTTCCGGCTGATGGATCTGGGAATCGAGCCTTTCCTCATCACCTCGGCGATGGTGGGCATCATCGCCCAGCGCCTGGTGCGCCGTGTCTGCCCACATTGCCGCGCTCCCCGCGAGGTGCAGGAGGAAGAGCGACTGGCCTACGAGAAAGAGATGGGAGAGAAGCGGACCGAGTTCTATCATGGAACAGGCTGCAACTACTGCGCCCTGACTGGCTACCATGGCCGGATGGGCGTCTATGAGACGCTGGTGATGAGCGAGGAGATCAGACGTCTTGTCCTCAAGGGGGCCAGCACCGATGACATCAAGGCCGAAGCCGTTAAAGAGGGCATGGTGACCATGTGGCGCGATGGAATGATGAAGGTGCAAGCCGGCCTCACCACACCTCGTGAAGTGATGCGGAATGTATTCGTCATTGGCTGATGGCAGATGGCGTTGCTGCTAAGCTCTCTTTCTTCACGGAAAGTTCACGTGGCTTTTACGCTAACTTCACTCACCAGCATCTCAAATGGTGTTATAATATGATGATGCGCAGTAGATGGAAATTTTGAAGCAGAGCGGGCTCCCATGCCCGCGAATCGGCGGCCCTTCGACAGGCTCAGGACAGGCGTGGGAGCCGCCTCTGCTAGTGATTTTCCATCTACTGATGCAAGCAATTTGGCGCTTTCCCACACCAGCCAGAAGCGTTCACTTCGTTGACGTGAGCGCGTAGGGTGAGCAGGGAAAAAGCGAGGGATCATGCCTTACACATATGTTGCTTACACTAAAGCCGGAGAGCGAGTGCAAGGGGTACTCAACGTCCCTTCGGAAGCGGCGGCCGAGGAGGCCCTCTGGAGGCAGGAATACGTCATTGTCAGCCTCAGGCAGGCTCGGCCGAAAGCCGACTTGACAGGGCTGATGCCCAGCCTGTTTGGGGTCAAGAGCCGGGACCTGATCGTCTTCAGTCGCCAGTTGGCCACCTTGCTCGAGTCTGGCATTACCATCTTGTCCGGCCTCCAGATGCTGGCGGAGGAGTCCAGCAGTAAGGCTCTGCAGAAGGCCCTTGACGAGGTCAGCGAGGACGTGCAGGAAGGCGAGACGCTCTCCGACGCGCTGAGGAAGCATACCCAGGCCTTCCCTCCCATTTACAGCCGGATGATCGAGATAGGGGAACGGATGGGGAACATGGAGTCGGTGCTGCGGCAACTGGCGACTTATATGGAAAAGCGGGAGGCTCTGACCCGCAAGCTGCGCGGGGCCATGGCTTATCCGTCATTTATCATACTCCTGGCTCTCGGTGTGGCCTATCTGATGATCACCGTCACCCTCCCTGGCATCATGGGGCTCTTCACTGAGTTCGATATCGAGTTGCCCACACCCACCAAGGTGCTCCTGGCGATGACCCAGTTCGCCACCACCTATCGGACCCCAATGACGGCCGGTATTGTCCTTGTGGCCACCGTGATTGCCTTGTATCTGAAAACCCCCATCGGCCAGCGGCAGCGCGACGCATTGATCCTGAAGATCCCTATCATAGGCGACATCAATATCCAGAGCAGCGTGTCCCAACTCTGTCACACCATGTCCATCCTCTTGAGGGCGGGATTGCCTATGTCTGAGATCATGAACCTGATCGTGGAAACGATGAGGAACGTCATCCTGAAAGAGGCTTTTAGCAGGGTGCGCACGGAGATGTTGCAGGGGCACGGACTCTCTGGCCCCATAAGGGAGGAAAAGGTCTTCCCCAGACTGCTGGCCCAGATGGTCCGAGTCGGCGAGGAGACAGGCACCCTGGATACGAACCTGGAGACATTGGCCCTATTTTACGAGGAGGAAGCAGATCGCAAGATCAGTGCTCTGACGGGGATGATGGAGCCCGCCCTGATGCTCTTTGTCGGGGGGATGGTGATGTTCATGGCTGTCTCGGTGATTCAGCCTATGTATACGATGCTGGGCGCGATGAAGTAGCGATGAAACAAAAGGTCCGCAAGGGATTGCGAGCGATCGGTGTGTTGCTCGTCATCTACGCTGCCGAGATGACGATACTGGGTTTCATCTATCGCTCCCTGTCCGAAGTGCCCTACAGGGCTATTGCTCCACCTGTCGTGGTCGTCGTTGTGCTGGGAGCCTGGGTGACGATCTTTGTAGATATGAAGAAGGGCAGAAGGTGGTGGGGTTAGTTGCTTCTGTGGATGAAAGGAGGGCTAACTTAATCCAGTTTTAACCTGACCCTAACCTTAACTCCCCTGAAAAAAGCCGCTCTGAGGCCCGTCCTCGGGCCGATTTCCGTACCCAGGGACGGCTGCGGGAGCTTTCAACTTGATCCTAACCTTAACGTTCTCTTTCTGGGTCTTGACAGGAGTAGGGGAATCTGTTATAATATGATTACCCAAGGTTAGAGGGCCTTTTCAACTGCATAAATTCGATTAGGGCAAACCCATTGAAAGATGGGGACGCAAAGCCACGGGTCTACCTCAGTGTGAAGTGATCACTGATATGACGGCCGGGCTGCCGAAGACAGATTTTGAGAAGCGTGCTGTTTGGAAGCAGGTCGGTCTTAGCGGCGCGCTTTTTTTGATAGAGTAGATATGGAGAAGCGAGCTCCAGGATGCTGGAGGTGAATGAGGAGGGCAATGAAGGTGGCTGCTCTTTCGGATGAGAGAGGGCAGAGCATGGTCGAGTTGCTGGTGGCCATAGCTGTGATCACCATCGTCCTCTCTGCCTTCCTCGCCGCCCTGTCCGCCGCCAGTCTCAGCGTGGCCGTGGTTCGCGAGCGGGTGACGGCCGAGAACCTGGCTCGGAAGCAGTTGGAGTGCATCCAGGATCTCACTTACATTGAAAACGCAACTCCAATTACTTATACAACCGCGTGTACGGTCACACACTTATCGTCGTACCCCATGGACGTTAGTATTTCTTACTGGGACTCGTCGGCTTTCACCGCCAATCCCGCTGACGATGCCGGTATGCAGTGGATCACCGTGACCATCCGTCACAAAGGTGAGGACGTGTTTGCGATAGGGAACTACAAGGCAGAACGATGATCAGAGATGAGAGGGGAATGTCCTTGCCAGAGCTATTAGTGGTTCTGGCCATCATCGCGGTGATAGGCAGCGCGCTGGCCGGCGCCATCTACCAGATCTTCGTTGTTACCGACCGGAGCAGCAGTGAGCTGGAAGTTCAACACGACTTGCAGACCGCCGCCACCTGGCTCAACCGCGATGTGCTCAGCGCCTCCAAGGCGACGATCACTCAGGAGGGCAGTGACTATAAGATGACCTTGGAGATTCCCTATCCTTTGACCACCACCACTCGATCTATCATCTATACCTACTCCGAAGACACGAGAGATTTGACCCGTGATGCTGATGGGGTAGTGCTCACCATAGCCAGGCACATCACTGCCAATCCCTTCCCTCTGGTAGACACGGTTACGGTTATTGAAGCTCCTCACCTCGTAACGGTGACGCTGCACTCTCTGGAGG
>CAZQDO010000311.1:0-7149 GCA_964592085.1 uncultured Anaerolineae bacterium
CCGCTGATCCTGCTGGTGCATGGGATCCTGAGCGCTGGTGGGCCATCGGGTTTTGCTGCCCAACGCTTAGCCGAGTTAGAGCCCTGGTATCTCGAATTTGGCTGGCCGGGTGTCGTCGTGGCCCTTCTACCTGAGTTGATCCTCTACGGGCTACCAGGGTTGGTCGTGTTAGCCTATGGGTTGTCGGCCTGGGCCACCCGGATTGGCGGGGGTATGCGTCCCTGGCGCGAGGACGACGCTTTTTATGGAGAGATGCTCTCGTGCCTGCATGTGGCAGCCAGCCGGCTGGGCCTGTCAGCCTCCAACATCATGGTGTACACTCCCCGGCATCCTGATGAGGCGTATCCTGGTTGGAGAAAGACTGTAGACTGGCTCGTTCGGCTGGCCGTAGGCTCCACGATGACTCGCCGGTTCGAGTCCTTTGTGTTCGGGCGGCGGGTTCGGGACGCGCGCCTGTTCGTGCCCCAGCGCCTGTTTCAGGGCGACTATCTCTCCAGAGCCGAGATCGAGCAGGTGATGATCCATGAGTTGAGTCACATCGCGCACGGGGACGTGGCGCTGCACAGTTGGACCCGCAGTCTCAAAGTGATGATCAAACGCTGGTTCCTGATCCTGTCCGCAGCCGTCATCCTCCGCACGCTTATCCAGTCATATCTGTTGTTTCCTTTCGAGCTCTACTTCCTCTTTGCCGAGCGGAGCGATGCGTCCGCTCCCTCGCCTGAGTACACACAGTTCGTGATCCGCTGGGTGCTGACCAACCAGGCCGCTGGGGCGGTGGTCTTCCTCCTGTGGCTTGTGCCCTTCTACCTGGTGCTCAACGCCTTGACGGCCCACACGTTGCGGGAACGAGAGCTCGCCGCGGACATCCGGGCCACTGACTCAAGTAGCGACGTCACTGTGCTGAAATCCGCTCTGACGAAAATCGCGCTCCTGGAGCATTTGCATCCTCCGGGCAAACCCTCGACTGGATGGCGGGGACAGATAAGGCAGATATGCGTCGCTCTGTTAGAACGCGCCAGGAGATTGGGGAAAGGTTTCGATCCTCATCCCAGCGTCCGTCAGCGTCTTGCTGTCGTCTCAGCAACGTTGGAAGGGGAAGTCAGGCCACTCCCAAGCCTTTCCAGTGCCTTCTTCTCCTCCGTTGCTTGTTGGCTTCTGAGTGCTTCGCTGTATGGCCTGCTGGCCATATTTCCTGGGTCTGCAATTCCCCAAAGCAAACACCTCTCGCCTGGCCTACTGGATTTCGCGATCGTCCCTGATCAACGGTGGCTATGGATGGCCTTCGGCGCTGGTCTGATCGCTATCGCCTGGGCGAATTTGACGGGCTGTGTTCGGCTGCGCCGGATGGATCCCACGAGAGAGGTTCCATGGTTCGGTTTGTTGATCAGGCTTCTTCTCGCCGCTGCAGTCTATGCCTTCCTGTGGAGTGTCGTGCCCTGGGCGCTGTCTCCAGATGTCTATGCGGCCCTGTCTGGCTTTGTGCCAGCCCAGGTGGATCTCTACGACCTGGGAAGCTTCGTTGCCCGTTCAACGCTTCTACGCCAGGCCCTGCCTGCGCTCTCCAGCCTGATGGGGCGGATATATAGTCCGTTGACGACGCTAGCATTTCTCGTGAACCTATGCGCCTTACCCTTCATCTACGCCTTTCTGGCGTTGACTCTGATGGCGATGATTTGGTTGAGCCTACCTGCGAAGCTACTCGTCCCTAAAGGCCCGGTTGCCAGGCTTGGGCTCCGCGCTGGCCTGATTGGTGTAGTCGTCATGCTGTTGGGCATGGGAGATAGTTTGCCGCACGTGACGCAGGCGACTGAGGCAAATGACACCTACGTCCTGGATCTGCGCATCCAGACTCAGGAAACAGTGCCGGGCAGGGGGAGGTGGATCAGCGACATCCAGGTTGACTCCCAGGGAAACGTCTACGCGGCAGGCGATGATCAGGTATACCGATTCGATTCCAACGGAAGATCGAGGGGACACATAGATTTGCAGCCGTACCTGGGAGAATCAGGGGGAGGGCGGGTTATCATGGCATTGGACAGGGATGGTCAGTTGCTGGCCCATCAGTATCCTCTTCCCTCCCTGAAATGGTTCGCCCCAGACGGTCAACTCATTGCTGACGTAGCATCTCCTGCCGGCCATCTGTATCATGATCGGGATGCGTATGAACATCCATGGATTATCCACATAGATCAGAGAGGTGACCTCTCTGTCCACCATGGCTTCACCATTGCGAAATACACGTGTGCAGGCAGGCTCTCCTTGGAGTTCGATCCGGATCGGTTCGATGACTACGAACACTATACGTTTCTGGCCTTTGGCCCGGCTGGGGAGATGTACTTCCTGGATACCGAGGATCAGGCCATCGTCCAGTTCGACCAGTTCGCCCGGCTGCGGCTGCGGTTTGAAGGCGCAGTCTACGGGGCCCGCGACCCTGAAAGCCGGTTCCAGGCTTCGGTGGATCCGCACGGCAACCTGTATCTCACCAATACCAGGGCTGACCGGGTGCAGATGTACAACTCTCAGGGCCATTGGGTAATGGACTTCGAGCTTGTCAATAGCAGCACAGGCGACCGGCTTGATCTAGTGCATGAGGTCAGAGCGGACAGCCGGGGGAACCTGTACACCATTGGCCCAGATGATCGAGAGGTGTTGCGTTTTCGATTGGGCGAGGATTTGGCCGTGCCGTCCGATGCAGAAATCGTCTCTCGGCGTCTTCCACGCTTTCACAGCAGTGCTCTCTTCTGTTCCTCATCGCCCCCAGGTGCCGAAGTTTTGCTGAACGACGAGGAGATGGGGCATACCCCATTGTTGATCTGGAACCTGGTGCCTGGAGAGCATCACGTCCTCTTGAGAAGCGAAGCCTGGAGCTACTTCAAGGCCGTCCATCTCACCGATGGAGCTATCATACACCTCGGCGTTGATCTGGCGACCGATGTCAATACGCTGACCCCATTCCCTACCAGTAAGTATGTCCCGATGCCGAATTCCAGTGAGTGGACAGAGTGGTTCGGAGAGGCTGAGTTGCCCAAATGGAAAGTAACAGAACTGGCTTTGCCAAATGGAGAGGCCCTGGAAGCAGGTGTTCTGATTGATAGGCAGGGTCGTGCATACACCGCCTGTGGGGACGGGGTTGCACGCTCTGATCCGTTGACCAGCGAGCCGGCACCTCTCCCAGCCAGGGATCCTCAGAGCGCCATTTTGTTGATCTCATCCATACCTGAAGGGATGACGGTAAGCCTGAACGATGTGGAGATTGGGAGAACACCGCTGCTGGTTGGAGACCTTCCTATCCTGCCTATCGAAAGCTACACGGTGTTTGTCAGAGGCGATACGTGGGGATACCACGATGGTACTATGGACACGGTACGTGAAGATTTCATTTATGTTGAGGCCAGGTTAAGATGATGGAAGGAATGGCCGCCCAGGTCCCTTTGAAGAGGCCAAAGCTCAACATCTTTGCTTTGCCCTCGCGGACGACGATTTTGTTTATTTTGATTGTTCTGGTGGTCTTGCTCCCCATCCTGGCCTCCCTGGTCGAAGACACACCCCTTTGCGAGCCTTTCATTGTCTTCTGGATGCTGCTCCTTCCCCTGCGCAGCTTCCTGCGTCGTCCAGATCAGGAGATCCAACGGGGGGGGATGACGGCCCTTGCCTCTCAGTTTCCGTGCCTGGTCCGGCACCTCGATGGTTTGGCTGAGCAGGCGGGTCTCACCAGGAAACCCCATCTGCTTTTGTCCAGCGAACAAGGGGCCGGGTTCCGCACCTTTGGCTCTTTCACCCGGCACTATCTGGTGATCCCCGCCAACCGGGCCCCAGGTCTCCAGGCCGACCTTGAGTCCCACGACCGCGACAAACGCGAGGGGGCCGAGGCGATCCTGCTCCACGAGCTGAGCCACTTCGCCAACCGGGACATCGTGCCGACCTTCTTTTCCCACAGCCTGCTGTGGGTCACGGTGGGCTTTCTGAGCCTGAGCTTGCTCACGACGCTGCCGACCCCATTTCTCTACAACACGCTGGTCACGTTCTTCGACTTCTCGACGCTGTGGCCGCCCGAGGTTCTGAGGCTGGTTCAGGCGACGAATCCGGAGATGGCCCAGGTCCTGGTCAACCCACCTCAGATCGGCCCGGAGACCTGGGAACGCTACGTGCTGTTCGTCTTCACGGCCCACTGGCCCCTCATCCTGGGCGGCCTGTTTTTACTGGTCTTCTTCTGGCGTGCGCTGCTGCGTACCCGTGAGCTCTACGCCGACGCCCGGGTCGCCCAGTGGCAGGGCACGGCGCGTACCATCCGACAGGGGATGCTGCGAGAAGCTGTTCGAGGTGTGCTCCAGCCCGTTTCCGGTTTTTCTCGTCTGCCGGCCCGGATCTGCCAGAGGGTGGGGTTCTTTTTTCGCAGATTAACCAGCAACAGGTGGCCGTTCTCCTTGCTGGCCACTCATCCAAACCGGAGCACCCGCGAGGAATGTCTGAAACACCCTGCCCGGCTGTACGGCACCGACCTGGCCATTGCTGGGACGGCTGGCGTTACCGTGGTCTTGCTAAATCTGACCCTGGCCTCCCTCTTTCTCTCGCGTTACCTGCGAGGCCCCAATGCCACCATTCCCTTCATTGTTGGTTTCACCATTCTGTCTCTCTCAATGCTGCCCTCCCTGTGCGCTTTCACCGGTGCGTCAGCGGAGCTGCGCCGCAGGACCGTCCGGCTGGCCCTGATCTTTACCGGCATCAAGCTGATCCCCCAATATGTCCTGGGCCTCGTAATAGCCGCCACGGTCATCATCGATCCACAGAGCATTGAGGTGGCCGCTTACACCCTCGTGGGCGTGGGCGGTGAGAATCTGCCCTCCCTGGGCGTTCCTGTTTCCTTTGTGATAGAGGTATTCGTCCTTCGTCCGGCCATTCTGTTCACCTTCGTCATGCCCCTCACCATCTTCCTTTTTTTGCTGCTGGATGCCCGACTGAAGCGGGCGGCTCTCACCTGGTACGGGGCACCTGTGATACGAAAACACCCCGTCGCCCTCTTCTGGGGGCTGACGGGGTGGCTGGCGCTGGTTTTGTGGTTTGTCGTGCTGCCCTTCTACAACGTGGCAACCGTGCCAACGGCCCACACGCTCCTCGATCCGCTGATTCTAGTGCAGATGATCCTCGCGCTGCTGATCAGCGCCATTGTTGTTGCTCTCTTTGCGAGGATCCACCGTCGCTATGCTGGTCGTTGCCCCAGGTGTGGCAACCTAATACCGGGCCCGTACCAGTTGGGGATGACTTGCCCTCACTGTGCGGAGTTGCTTCATCCCTGGTTGTTGGCTAACTATTGAGTGCTGAGTGAGAGCTCAGCTCTTTGACGAGCAGGACGACATAGTGAGCTAGAAAAGCCAGTGGCCCAAGGCACAACATGGCTAAGGCCCACATCAGAGGCACTGCCCAGAAAATCCGGTCGGCCGGTGGGGACTGCGTCATAAAGTGCTCCATACATCCATACTGCAGACCAACGGCCAGCAACACCAGGAAAACCAGTCCCCAAGCCAGACCCATGAAGGCCACGCTGGCGTCTTCCCAGATCAGCAGCAGCACACTGCTGGTGAACACGGCGATGAGCAACGCCCAAACCAACAAGCTGACCACGAGGTTCACATTTTGCAGATGAGAAAGCGGGGACGACCACAGGGACCATTGCCAGCGAAGCCAGGCCAGACTGAGGAAAAGGCCGACGGTCAAGGCCCCAAAACCCCGCCAGGTGCTCAAAAGTCGGCGATAGGCGAGGGAGAGGTAAAGGGCGCAGCCTGTGATCAGTGCACACCCTATCCACAGTGCTGTTGCGGATCTCTGGGTAGCGGGTGATAGCCAGAGGAAGAACAATGACATCACAAAGAGGATCGAGACAGCACGAGTGATCCAGCGCATCCTTCTGCTCCTGGGCAAGCTGAATTTGTCCCTGTGGGGCGACAATATCCCTGTAGTGTAGCGCATCTGTGCTACGAAGTCAAATTAAGGCGGCGCACAAAGTGCCGCCCTACGTTCCCCTGCAAGAGGCTCTCATGGACGAGTGGGTAGCTGTCCTGCCAATCCTGGCCCTCCCTGTAGCAGCCCTGGCCTGGCTGACTCTCACCCCGCAACGGGATATCCTGGAAACCCACGAGACCCGTGCCCGCATCTGGGTTGGCAACACCATCGCTGTGCTGATCCTGGGTCTGGACGCCCTGGTTCTGATCCGCCTTTGGGCGGAACAGAGCCTCTGGACCGTCGGCGCCCCCTGGGTCCAGGCGAGCTTCTGGCTGCTGACCGCCGGCTTCGCCACTCCGCTGGCCCTCACTCTGGCCGGGCTGCTGGGGATGCCAGCCTTCTATCGGCTGTGGCTGGACCTGCGGCCACTGGATCCGTCCGTGCCCGCCGACCGTGTTCTCCAGGAAGAGACGACAGAATTGGCCGGGCGGATGGGACTGCGCCATCTACTGACTCTGCGTCGGGCCACTCGCCGAGCGGGGACGTTTCCCTTCGTCCTCGGCTTCCCCGGCTGGCGATGGGCGATCCTGAGCGTTCACTGGCTCTTCGAGGCCGAGCCGGCGTTGCGCAATACCGCCAAGCGACGCTTCGCCCTGCTCCACGAGCTGGCCCACCTCAGGAACGGGGACGCCAGCTTCATGTCCTGGGCCTTGCTGTTCCTGAGGGTCTTTCGACTCTGGCTCCCTGGGTTGCTGCTGATCGCCCTTTTTGCCAGTGGGCCGTCGGACAGTGAAGCCCTGCCGTGGGTCCGGGTCAGCCTGCTGCCCCTGGTTGTCAGCGGAGTCGCGCTTCATCTCCTCGTTCTCTCGGTTTCCCGACAGCGGGAATTCCTGGCCGACGCTCGGGCCTTTCTCTGCCTGAACCCGACCGAGCGTGGCTCGCTCCAGTCACCCTTCGGGCCGACGGACCGCCTCCCACCTTCTCCCCGGCCCCGACGTTGGAGGCGTATCCTATCCCTGTTCGACCTGCGCCCACTGGCCTACAGCTCCCCTTTATCGGCCGGACATCGGGCGGATGAGCCCCGCTGGCGCCACCTGCTAGCCACCCATCCTGTCCCTGCGGAGCGAGAAGCTGCCCTGAACAGCGCAACCTACGTCAGCCAGCGCCACGTGACCCTTTCGAGAGAAGCCACCATCTGGGTAGGCGTGGGGG
>CAZQDO010000312.1:0-7125 GCA_964592085.1 uncultured Anaerolineae bacterium
GCGGCGATGCCCTCCAGGTCGTACCCGTCCACGTGCTGCACGTGCCAGCCGTAGGCCTCGAAGCGCCGCCCTCGATCCTCGGTGAAGGTCAGGTCGGTGCCGCCCTCGATGGAGATGCGGTTGTCGTCATACAGGTAGATCAGCTTGCCCAGCCGCAGGTGGCCGGCCAGCGACGCGGCCTCAGACGCAACACCCTCCATCAGGTCGCCGTCGCTGACGATGGCGTAGGTGTAGTGATCAATGATCTCGTGGCCGGAACGGTGGAAGTGGGCGGCCAGGTACGCCTCGGCGATGGCCATGCCCACGCCGTTGGCGAAGCCCTGCCCCAGCGGGCCGGTGGTGGTCTCCACCCCCAGTGCAGGGTCGCGCTCAGGATGGCCGGGGGTGCGGCTGCCCCACTGGCGGAAGCTCTGCAATTCCTCCAGCGGGAGATCGTAGCCGGTGAGGTGCAGCAGGCCATAGAGCAGCATAGAACCATGCCCCGCCGAGAGGACGAAGCGATCTCGGTCTGACCAGGTCGGGTTGGCCGGGTTATGCCGCAGGAAGCGCGTCCATAGCACGTAGGCCATCGCCGCCGCGCCCATAGGCATCCCTGGGTGGCCAGAGTTTGCTTTCTGCACCCCATCCATAGCTAAGGTGCGAAGGGTGTTGGTGCACAGTTGATCCAGATTCTCGTGGTGTGTCATGTATTCTCCTCTTTTGGAACCATCCAGCTTGGTCTGGAAAAAGGGATGCCAGAGTTCCCCTGAGTTCCTCCGAGCTCCTATGAAGCAGAAGAACTCAGAGGAACTTGAGGGAACTTAGGGAGCTTGAACTTGTCGTTATCCCTCGAAGAAGGGAAGCTCCCAGTCGTCCCACCAGTGCTGGTTATCATTGAGATAGTTGCGGGCATTCTGCAAGAGCTCAAAGTGACGGTTTTCCTCCTCCATCAAGAACTGGTAGGCCTGACGACCCACCACGTCATCGGTCTCGGCAGCGGCCTCCTCGTACATCTTGTAGAAATCCTCCTCTACTTTCATGCCGAAATCCAACACTGCCAGATCGCCCTCCAGCTTTCCCACATCATAAACAGCAAAGGTCGCCTCGAAAGGTGACTCCTTCTGTGGCGCCAGCTCCTCACCGGGGAAGAGGGGCTTAGTCATGTCCACCTCTACCTTGCGTTTGATGGCCTCCTCTGGATCTACCCATCCCTCGCCAGCGATGAGGGCATTGTGTTCCACCAGCAACAGGGCCAGGTGCCGTTCCTCGTCCTTGGCCAGGCTACGAAATGTTCCCTGACCCGCCGGGTCAGGGCTTCGCTCCGAAGCTCCCAAATAGAAGCGGTATCCTTCTCGCTCGTTCTCTATGGCCCGACGCAAAACAGCCAGGGCCTCCTCTTGCTTGCTCATAGTTGTATGCCTCCTCCAGATTAGACTTGAGAGACGAGGGCTAATTGCCTCATCCCTCATCTCATTACCCCATCAGTTCTTCGAGGTCAGAGCCTTCTCCAGCCTCGCGTACTCCCCTTCCAGGAAGTCAGCGTGGAAGTCCTCCTCGTCTCTGAGCCTCTCGAAGACGGCCTTGATGTTCGGATCGTCGGCCAAGTCAGCGGCCAACTGATACTTGTCCCTGGCTGCTCTCTCCTCAATGGTCATCACCTTCAGGAAGTTTAGCCAATCCATGTTTTAGCCTCCTCTCTTTCTAAAGCAATCCTTTCCAATCGAAATCATCATCCAACAGCCTCTCGGCATAGCGAGAGACGTCGGTCCCCATACGGATCAAACGGCTAATGGGCGCAACGTCCTCCTTATCGCCCAGGAGGATGGCCCCTACCAGCCGACCGTCCTTTAGCACGAGCTTCTTGTAGATGCCAGCCTCAGATTTCCTTAGTTCTTGACAATGTTCATCTCCAGGAGGATGAACCATCCCGATGGAGGCACAATCAATGCCCACCACCTTCAAGATGGTAGAGGGGACGGTGCCTTGGTACTCAGTTTGTTCACGCTCAAGCATGTTAGCTGCCGCTACCCTGGCCTGTTCCAGGCCGGCAGGGATGATGCCGTAGACCTGCCCCTGGAACTCGGCCACGTCGCCGGCGGCGTAGATGTCCTCGGCGCTGGTGCGCAGGTGCTCGTCTACCACCACGCCCCGGTTGACCTCCAGGCCAGCTTCCTGAGCCAGCATCACGTTGCAGCGGACGCCAGCCGAGATGAGAATCAGGTCCCCCTCGATCCTCCGCCCGTCCTCCAGCAGAACCCCGCTGGCCTGCCCATCGCCCAATATGGCCCGAGAGGAAGCGTTCAAGGCCACCTCAATGCCCATATTCCCCATCAACTCCCTCATCAAGGCCCCTCCCTGGGCATCGAGTTGGCGGGAAAGGAGATAGGTGTCCTGCTCCAGAACGGTCGCCTCTAGCCCCTGCGCCCTGAGAGCCCTGGCCGCCTCCAGGCCCAGAAGCCCGCCGCCTATGACCACAGCTCGCTTCGCACCCTCCGCCCACCTCTTGATGGCCAGAGCATCCTCAATGGTGCGGAGGGTGAAGACGCCGCCGCTACGTATAATAGATGAAGCGGCTTTGTCCACGCCTTCGATGGACGGGATGAAGGGCTGGCTACCGGTGGCCAAGAGCAGCCGGCCGTAGGGAACCTCGCGGCCGTCGGCCAGGGCGATCTGCTTCGCCCTGGGATCGAGCTCCACTACCTCAACCCCCAGGTGCACGGTGATGCCCCGCTTCTCGTACCAGGCAGGGGGATAGAGAGGCAACTGCTCCAATTCAAGCTCCCCTGCCAGGAAACTCTGGAGGCGTGGCCTGGGGTAGTAGTGATGTGCTTCCTGGGTGTAGACCTCGACCTCAACCTTCGCGTCGGAGAGGGCTCTGGCGGCGGTGATGCCAGCTACTCCGTTGCCGATGACGACAAATCTCATTCGAGCTTCTCGAACATGTCTTTCTCGGCGCCACAGTCGGGGCAGACCCAGTCGACGGGCAGCTCCTCGAAGGGTGTGCCCGGCGGTATGTCAGCATCGGGATCACCCACCGCAGGGTCGTAGACGTACCCGCACACCAGACATTCCCACCTGTCCATTTTTGTCCTCCTTTTGTTTTGTTGTCTGAACGCTACTCTGCCGTCGCCTTCATGACTTCCGCCAGGAAAAGCGGCTCGGGCAAGGAGCCCTCGAACTCCACCACCTCGTTCACCACTGTCTTGGGCACGCCGAAGACGTTGTATTTGTGCACCAGGTGAGGAAACTCGGTGGCCTCCACCATGTCCGCCCGCACCATGTCGCTTTCCATAGCCATTCGGTGTGCCAACTGCACAGCCATCGGACAGTAGGGGCAGGTCGGGGTGACGAAGACCTGGAGGTGGAGGCGATCCCTCAGTCCTGCCAGAGCCTCTCTGGTCTTCGGTGCCAGGCCCGAATCCCCCGCCGAGACAGACTTGATGGCCTCAATGAACGAGCTGAACTCATAGCCTGCGGGCACGCCGTATAAGCGGATCCCGTAGTCCCTCTCCCCCTCGACCACGATGGCCGGGATCTTGTCCACCTCGTAGCGCTCGGCCACCTCCTTGTCCTGGACGAAGTCGTGCACCTCGACATCTAACTTGTCCGAAAGGGCAGCCACCTCCTCAGCCAGAGAGGTATTCTCGCGGCAGTGCGCGCACTCGAACTCCTGGGTAAAGACCACCAGCTTCACTTTTCCCGTCAGACCCTCAAATTCTTCTTGCACTTTGCTATTCACTTCCTCAGTTAAAATCGGCATCTTTGACCTCCTCTTGGATTTAGCTACCTATCACTTTGCTACGAGTGTCAATGCAAGCGTAAACGACCGCCTGTTTTGTCATTGTTCAGAATCTCCTCGCACAAATAGACCTCTATATCATACCATAAAGACGTGCTTTTGTCTATGATAAGAATCATTACCTTCTGTTGAGATAGACGTGCTCTGGGGTGATCTCAGACAGATAGATCTTCTTCACTAACGTGTCAATCTGTAATCATTCTCACTAGCCGCGCAAGCGCAGCGAGTTGCCCACCACAAGCAGACTGCTGGTCGCCATCGCCAGTGCGGCGATGGCCGGGCTGATGATCCCAAGAGCTGCCAGTGGTACAGCCACCAGATTGTAGGCGAAAGCCCACCCCAGGTTCTCGCGGATAATCCGCCGCGTGCGCCGTGAGAGGCCGATAAACCATGGGACCAGGGTCAGATCGGAGCGCGTCAGCACGATATCCGAAGTCTCTCCGGCCACGTCGGTCCCACTGGCCGTGGTGACGCTCAAATCGGCCTGGGCCAGAGCCGGAGCATCGTTTACGCCGTCACCGACCATAGCCACCCGCTCGCCATCGTCCTGCCATTCTCGGATCCGTTTCGCTTTCTCGGTAGGCGGGGTGCTCCCCCCGTATTCGCTCAATCCCAATTCATCGGCAATGGCCTGGGTAGTCTGCGGGCTATCGCCAGAGAGCATCACCGGCTGAATGCCCTCAGCCTCTAGTTGATGCAATGCCTCTGACGCAGTGGGGCTAGGTTCGTCTCTCAGGGTAATGAACCCGGCTACCGTGTCCTCCCATCCCACCCAGACGACGGTCTCGCCTCGCTTAGCACGGTCCTGCGCCCGGATAGCCAGTGAAGATTGACCATCTACTGTCAAGAAACGGGAGGAGCCCACCATAACCCGGCTCTGGATTTTACCTTCCACGCGAGCACTGGCTCCCAACCCGCGCAGAACCTTGAACTCCTCACTCCTGGACGGTGAGTTCGGACAGGCGTTTACGATGGCCCTGGCCACAGGATGCTCTGAGTACTGCTCCACAGCAGCGACCAGACAAAGCAAATCCTCCCCCGACATCTCTACTTCGGGGGCGACAACGGTGTCAACCACGGAGAGACGTCCACGAGTTAGTGTGCCGGTCTTATCAAAGACGATTCGTTGGATAGTGGCCGCCGTTTCCAAGGCGACAGGGTTGCGCACCAGGATGCCTGCCCTGCTGGTGCGTCCCAGAGTGATGGCCAGTGCCAGCGGAGTGGCCAGCCCCAGCGCGCACGGACAGGCCACCACCAACACCGCCACCGCCGTCAACAGCGCCTGCGAAGCAGACTGGCCCGTGAGCCACCAACCCAGGAAGGTGATGGTCGCCGCTCCCACGATGCCGAAGGCGAAATAGGCCGAAGCCTTGTCCGCCAACCGCTGGATGGGAGGCTTGGTGTTCAACGTCTGTTCAACCACCTGGGTGATCTGAGCCAGGCGGGTGTCCTGCACAGGCCGTGTCACGCGGCAGATCAGAGCGTCGTCCGTGACCACCGTTCCAGCATAGACCACATCTCCGCGAGCTTTGTTCGTCGGTACTGATTCACCCGTCAGCAGCGATTCATCCACAGCCGCCGCGCCTTCCAGGATTTCGGCGTCGGCCGGAATGCGCTCGCCTGGCTTAACCAGGATGGTATCGCCTGGAGCTAGCGTGCTGGCCTGAACCTCCCGCCACTCGTCGTCGGTGCGCCGCCAGGCCCTGTCCGGCTGCAACTTCAGCAGTCTGCGAATGTCCTTCCGCGCTTGAGCACCGCCTATCTTCTCCAGGTAACGGCCCAGCATGATAAAGGTCGTGATCATCGCCACTGAGTCGAAATAGGCTTCGCCACTGCCCGTCAAGGTGACATAGACACTATAGCTGTAGGCCGAGAGCGTACCCAAGGCCACCAGCGTGTCCATCGTGGCGGTAGCGGCGTGCAGGGCACGCCAGGCACCTTTGAGAAACGATAGGCCACCGAAGAGCAAAACTGGTGTGGCCAACGCCCAGGTCAGGTATTGCAGCTTCCGCACGTCCGGATTGTTGAACTGACCGGCGGCATACAGTGGATAAAGCTGGACCAGATAAAGAAGCATCACCTGCATGCCGAAGGCCGCAGCGACGATCAGTTGCAGCAGCAAGCGCTCCTGTTGTCGCTCGGCACGCTGCTCCTGCCGGTCCGTTAGCAGACGCGCCCGGTAGCCCAAACCGTCGAGGCTTCGCAGCACGGCGGTGGGATCTACCTGGTCCGGATCGTACCGGATCCGGCCCCGCTCGACAGCGAAATTGACTTCGGCATCTTTGATGCCAGGCTGCTTGCGCAGCACCTGCTCGGCTGCTACGGCGCAGCCAGCGCACCACATCCCGCCCAGAGAGAAGTGGGCGGTCTCTCCCGGCTTTGCGATGAAGTCTGTGAAGCGAGGGCGTTTGGGCTCTGGCTTGGCCAACACCTGGTCGAGCAACCCATTCTCGTATGCTACCTCGTAGACGTGCGCACAACCCTCACAACAAAAGTGCTTCTCCTGGCCGTCAAAGTTCCGGACGACCGGCGGGCCACTGATCTCCAGGCCACACAGATCACAGACCTCTTTCTTGTCTACCAAATCATCAACCCTTTTAGCCGTAGATGAGGGACCACATCCAGCGCTGCCAGCCCTCGCAACGCCAATTGCAGGCCAACGACCACAATCAGGACGCCAGCAAGTCGGGTCAGGGCCTGCCGGACTCTCGGGCTCAGCGTTCCGGCCCCCACCTCCACCACCAACAGGGCTGGAACAGTGCCGACACCAAAGACAAGCATCCCTAACGCACCAGCCAGAGGACCGCCAGTCGAAGACGCGACCAGCAGGGCACTGTAAACCAGACCACAGGGCAGCAGGCCGTTGAGTATGCCCAGCAGGATCGTCCCCCAGAGTCCACCCCGTTGGAGCGCCCGGCTCATCGCCTGGCTCAACCAGGCACCCGCTCCCTCCATCCGGCCCAACGGCAACCAGCCCAGGTAACCCAGTCCCAAAAGGATCACGCCCAGTCCCAGCATCAAGCTGATCACACCGGCCAGGGTGCTCAACCGGCTACCCAGCCCCAGTAGCGAGCCAATTCCTCCTACAACGGCTCCCAACACCGCGTACACAATCAGGCGGGCTGTGTGATACAACAGGTGGAAAAAGGCGCTTTTGCCCCCCTGTTTAAGTTGCAACCCAACTATTGTGACCAGGGGACCACACATTCCCAAACAATGTCCCAGGCTACCCAGAAAGCCCGTTACCAACAGTATACCGTATAGACCTGTCGTTGACGCCACCTGTCACCTTACCTCTATCCAGGTTATCGAGTTTTCAGATTAAAGGTAAATTGCTCGCTGGTGTT